>JAISUM010000077.1 GCA_031272095.1 Candidatus Symbiothrix sp.
TTCAAACGCTTTGATGGCTGCCGAGTCCCATTCAAAAGCGATGCATTTGGCTTCCCTGATCGCTTTGGATATTTCTCTTGATGATTTTTTCTGCGCACTTGCTACCGAAAATATCAATGTGACAAAAACAATGATTAAATTTAGTTTTTTCATCTTTTTTTGCCGACCCCCATGCGCGAGCGGCTCGGCGGCTGCTTTAAAATTTATTGAAATCAAACATCTTCATCTTCTTCATTTTTGCCCTTTGCAGAGCGGTTAACAATTTCTCGACAAAGGTAAATATATTTTTTGGAATAACAGCAAAAAAATGAAATATTTTTATATTTACAGATAAACAAAACAAAGGCTGCCTGAAATGCTATTTCGACAGCCTTTGTCCGAAAGGAAAAATATCTATATCGGTTATAATTCCCAGCCCGGATTCTGTTTAAGTTTCGGAGCGCGTTTCACCTCGTCGTCGGGCAGCGGGAAGAAATAATTCTTGGGGCTGTTGAAGGCACGTTGAGGGTGTTGTTGCGCCGGAACAAAATCGTATTGCGGATTGCTCGGTTCGGTAACGTTGACGCCATACAGGTTGTAATACTGTTTATAGTAGGGCAAACTTTTTTCGCTGTTTGCCGTTTGTCCTTCAAAAATCATCCAGCGGCGTTCGTCGAAAAAGCGGTGATCTTCAAAACAGAGTTCGATGCGACGTTCATTGCGAATGCGTTCTCGCAGCTGCTCTTTGGTCATACCGGAATAGGCAGGCATTCCCACGCGCCCACGCAGCTGATTGACATACTGATAGGCATTCGTCGGTCCTTCGGCTTCGTTCACCGCCTCGGCAGCATTGAGCAAGATCTCACCAAAACGGAAAATCGGACAAGCATGCAGTGGTGCAATCGGTTTTTTATACGAAATATTCACCAAAAATTTCTTGGTATAATAGCCTGTCAGCGTACCGCCGTGCAAAGCCTGATAGTCGATGCCGTCGGGTTGCGAAACATCCACTTCGCGTTCTTCTTCTTCTTGACTATCTCCCCAAATGGATCCTTGATGCAAGATGGTCTGTTCCAAGCGCGGGTCGCGGTTGGCATAAGGATGCGTCGGATCGTAAGTCGGATCCTGATCTATCGGCAAACCGTTGATGGTTTCGTAGCAATCTACCAAATTTTGAGTCGGATTGGTGCGTCCGGTCGAATTGACACCGCCCGAAAAACCACAGGGAGCGAGAAAGAGGTCGATGTTGTAAGTTGTCCATACGGAACGGCTTAAAATATACTCGTCGTTATAATACGGAGTAGCGACAAAACATTCGTAATAGTCGTTAGCGGGATTGCCGGTGCTGTAGAGCTTATAGGGATTTGCCTGTGTCGCATTGACGGTCAGAAAATCACGCGCTGCCTGCGCCGCCTCTGCCCAATATTCGCTATTATTTCCGCCGCTGTGCAGTGCTGACGCCCGATAGAGTAATGCCCTTGATTTTAGTGCATAAGCTGTTGCGCCATTGACACGTCCCCAATTTTCAGCTTCATTGGCATAGCGAAAGGGCAAATGGTTAGCGGCAATGATCTCATCGCACTGGTCGGCAACCCATTTCAGAGCGTCGGCAGCTTTGGTGCGTTCCATATTCATGGCGTCGGGATTGCCAAGGTCAAAAAGAATCGGCTGACCGTCGGCGTCGTCGCCAATGATCGGACAGTCGCCAAACCAGCAAACGATGTCGAAGTGAAAAATAGCGCGGAGCAGTTTTGCTTCAGCCATATAGCGGTCGTAGAGATGATTGTCGTCGCCCGCTTTGTCGATATTGCCCACGACTGCCGCCCGTGCATTTTTCATAAACTGATTTGCCTTGCGAATACCATAAACATCCGTTGTCCAAAAGCCCAGCAAAGGATGTGTCGATGCCGAATAGCCGTCGGTCAAAACGGCGTGATAGTAATGCACGCCCCAATACGAGATGGCATTATCGGTCATACAGTCGCGCGAGGCGCCGAGAAACTGCCCATCGTTATAACCTGCGAAAGCGTCAGGCAAATTCACATAGATGTTTGCCAAAAAACCGCGTGTATTTGTCTGATTGCTGAATACTTGATCTTCGGACATCGACAGGTCAACCTCTTTTCCAAGATAGTCGGCACATGACCAAGCGGAAAAACCGGCTGTCAGGGCGACCATATAAATTATTATCTTTTTCATATTTATCTGATATTAAGATGATTAGAAACCAATATTTACTCCAAAAGAGAACGATTTTGTTTTGGGATACCACCAGCAATAACTCATAGGTTTTTCGGGGTCGGTACCTTTCGGCAAATTGCTCCAATTGGCGAGATTATAACCGCTGAAATAGATCCTGCATTTGGTGAGGTTGATTTTTGCAATCAAACGTGCAGGCAACGAATAGCCGACTTCGACATTGCGCAGCGAAAGGTAGTCGCCGCTTTGGATCCAGATATCGTTTTGATAGGTTCCGGAACCGCGATCACTGTCGATGGCGTTGAAAGTGTTGCTGATGCGCGGATATTTCGCGTTGATATTGCGCGGATCGGTCGGATCGTCGTTGTAATAGCCCCAAGCTTTTGCAACTTCGTGCGTTCCCATCTTGCTCCATTCCGAAAAACTGATGGCGGGCGAGAGGAAAACCGAGCGATTGAGGTAAGCATTGAAGACGGCGCGGGCGTCGATGCCGTTCCATTCAAATCCGAAATTCAGCGCCGGAATCAGTTCGGGGATCAGCGTATAGCCGTCGGGAATCATATCGTTGACGTCTATCTGGCGGTCGCCGTTCAGGTCTTTGAAGACGGCGGTACCCAGCGCTTGTCCGGTACCTGAAGCCGTATTGTAAGGATATTTTTCCGGATGTTTTTGCGCATCTTCCTGACTGGTTGCAATCAGTTCGGGGTCGCTTGCCCACTGCACGAACTGATAGATATTCCAGCCGCCGACGGTATTGTTGAACGAACTTTCGTACATCGAAGCCACCGAAGTGTAGTCGAAAATACGTTTGCCCGTCTTTGCCTGCCATGGAACGTTGGGCGGCAATTCGTCCATTTCGGTGATCTTGTTGGTGTTCCAAGTCAGCAGTCCTTCGAGGTAGTAATTGACTTTGCCGATCTTGTTTTTATGACCGAGTGTCATTTCAAAACCATAGCTTTCAGCCTTACCGTAGGAGTCTTGCGGAACAGCTACGCCGAGAATGTCCGGCACTGTCGAGCGCGTTACCAAGATATTCGAGCGCCATTCTTTGAAAGCATCCAAATTGCCGTAGATCAGGCTGTTGCGATAATCAAAATCAACGCCGACGTTCAACATATCCGACAATTCCCACTTGCTATTGGGGTTTCCGGCTTTGCTTTCAACAATACCGGCAATGCTCGATCCGGAAGATCCGAAAGTATAACCTGTTCCCGAAGCGTAGGTTCCCTGATAGGGATAGCGTCCGGCGCCGGTTTCTGCCTGACCTGAACGACCGTAAGAAACACGCAGTTTCAGCAGATTGAGATTCGGATTTTTCAACCACGATTCTTCCGAAGCTACCCAGCCTGCCGCGCCACCGGAGAAAAGTCCCCAGCGTTCTTCCGGCACAAAGTTGTCGGATCCCATTCGGGAAATATTTCCTGAAAAGATATAGCGGTTGTCATAGACGTATGTCGCCTGCCCGTTGTAGGACAAGTAGCGATTCGCCGATTGCGATTCGTGATCCACATGCCGATAGGAGCGCACAAACGCCTGTGCGGAGACAGCATGTTTTCCGAATTTCTGCGCATACTCCAAGCCGCCGTTCAGATTGATATTGTAATCGTATTCGCGGGGATTGGTGGTAGGCGTAGAAAGCGCCGAGAAGGTCGTGTAACGGGTGATCGTATATTCCGACACATCATCGACTTGCGCCGTATAGTTGTAGTTGTAGGAATTTACGGCGTTGTACTGCGTTGATTCAAACGTTTCGTAGGAGTCGAAACTGACGGTTGCTTTGGCTTTCAGACCTTTCAGCAGGTCGTCTAAATTACCGGTCAGATTGACCGTACTATAGACATTTCGGCGGCGGTTTTTTTCCTGACCGGAGGAGGCGATATAACGTCCGGCGTTGTTTGCCGTTGATGAAGCGTAGATATCGCCGTTAGGCATATAGACCGGCTGCATCGGGTCGGCTTCCACAGCGCCGAAAGTCGTCAGGTTGAAGACGCTTTCCGTAGGTTGGGTGATGTCGTCGATACGTCCGCCGAGGTCGAGCGAAACGGTCAGAAATCTGTTTACGTCGATGTCGATATTGGAACGAAGGTTGAAACGGTCGAGCGTGTGCTGGGTGCTGTATCCGTCGTTATATTCCGTCCATTTATCGTTCCACATCCCTTCCTGACGCAGGTAAGAGAAAGACAGGAAATAGCGGGTATTGGCGCTTCCGCCGCTGATATTGATATTGGATTTCAGCATCGGCGCCGTTTCACGGTAGAGTTCATCGAACCAGTTGGTGTTGAAATAATGGTACTGATCTATTCCCGTCAGCTTTTCGCCTGCACTCACGCGACGGTACATCTCGATGTCGTAGTCGGAATACGCGGGATCCATACCGTCGAGATAGTTCGCCTGATTTTTCGTCAGCGCTTTGTTGTAGGAATTTTGCAGTTCCATTTTGTTGCTCAACATCTGATAGCCGAACTCTTGCGTGAAGTCGATATTGGTTCGTCCCGACACGCCGCGTTTGGTGGTTACGATGATAGCGCCGTTGGCTCCGCGCATCCCGTAGATAGCGTTAGAAGCTGCATCTTTGAGAATGGTGATGCTCTCGATCGGATAGGCGTCGAGGAACGACAAGTCGCGTTCAACGTTATCGACGATGACCAATGGGGCGCGGGCGCTGGTGTTCATGGTGCGGATGCCTCGGATATACATTGCCGATTCCGTCCAGCCCGGTTCGCTCGACCATTCGTAGGTTTCCATCCCTGTAACGGTTGCTGTGAAGGCATTTTGCAGGACGGTGATCGGATGTTTCCGCAGCTCTTCACCGGTAACGACGGAGGTAGCTTCGGTCGTGAATTTGTCGGCTTTGTATCCGAAAGGCACCGGCACTGCTCGCAGATACTTGTCGGCGTCGCTGTCTATCGTGATTTGAAAATCACCGTCGAGTTGTGCAATCGCCGTTCCGTTTTTGTATCCGACAGCGCTCACGTTGAGTTCGTCGTTCGGTTTCACATTTTTCAGGCTGAAATAGCCATTTTCGTCGCTCAGGGCAATGGTACTCGATTCCGAGACATTGACGATGGCTCCGGCGACCGGTTTGCCTTTGTCGTCGATGATTCGCCCTTTCAGCACATTTCCGGCGGTTTGCGCCATTGCAAAGGCGGATGATAAGATCGCCATGACGCCGGTCAGTATTGTATTTTTTATATTTTTATACATAATCGTACTTGTTTAAATGATTACCAATCGGGGTTATTTTCGATGTTCGTTTTCCAAGCCTCTGATTCGGGGATCGGATAGAGATACATTTTTTCTTCAAAAACCCGTTTCTGCGCGATTTTGCGGGAGACTGTCCCGTCGGCAGCGACCTCCACGCCGTAAATCGGGCGGGCGAGCGCTTGTGTCGCCACATTCCAGCGGCGCAGGTCCCAAGAGCGGTGGTCTTCAAAAGCGAGTTCCACAGTGCGTTCTTTGCGGATAAAATTCCGCATTTGGGTTTGCGACGAGGTCAGTTCGGTGCGGCTTTCCACGTTGCCGGTGATGCCGGCGCGGTGGCGGATCCGATTCAGGCAGTCATACACATCGCTCGAAGGTCCGTTTGCCTCATTCAGCGCTTCGGCATAATTGAGCAGTATTTCGGCGTAGCGGATGATGATCCAGTTGCGATAACTTGTGCCGCTATGCACTGCGCTCAAGATATTTTCGGGGATGTATTTGCGGACATAATAGCCGGTGGGCGTGGCATTGGCGTTGCCGACCGGATTGTCGCGTTGCCCTTTGATGACGTTGATTGTGCCGTTGCCCCATGCCGTGCCGTGATGCAGGATGGTTGCGGTGAATCGCGGGTCGCGGTTGTTCCAAGGGTTAGCGTCGCTGTATCCGCTGGCGACATTGACGGTTGGTGTCGCCGTGCCGTCATAGACAGGCGCTCCGGTGTCGTCGTAATTGCTGAAAGGCGACGATCCGTCTGCCATGTCGTACATATCGACGAGGTTTTGCGAGGGACACAGTCCGCCGTTTCCGCCTTCGCCGACCGGTGTATCGTTGCTGATACCTGCCCAAGCGATTTTCACGTCGTTGCGGAAGAAAATGACTTCGTTGTTATTGCCTTCGTAAGTCGTGCGCAAAATGGCATTGGTGTAAGCGGCGACGCCGTTGGTTCCACTCGTTTCGACGACGGTAAAGAGGCTGTAATTGGCGCCGTAGTCGTCGATAAAGCTTTTGGCGGCGTTGGCGGCATCCGCCCAAGAGACGCCCGATGCGGCTGCAAATCGCGGACTTGCCATATAGAGCATAATGCGCGAATAGAGCGCTCGTGCCATCGGTTGGCAGATACGTCCGGCATTGGCAGTTTTCACGCCATCTTCGTAAGGCATCAGACCGGCTTCGCAATCTTTCAATTCTTGCAGCACAAAGTCGATAACATATTCTTTAATGGTCGGGCGGGTGGTATAGCCGGTCAGCAGATCGCCATTGGGCTTAAGCACGTCCGTAACCACCGGAATAGCGCCGTAGCGTAAAAACATTTCCCAATAAAAATATGCGCGTAAGAAGCGGGCTTCCGATTTGTAATTCATCTTGTCCGTTGCATATTTTTCATCACTCAAATCGGCGCTTTTCGGCACGCTGTCGATGCGCGTCAGCAGCATGTTGCATTTGCGGATGCCTCGATAGTAATGTTCCCAAGTATCGACCAATTCCGATGCGCCTGCCGATCCGTAGTAGTTGCCGATATTGAAGGTAGTGCGCACGCCGCCGGTGGCATAACTGGTTTCAGCCAAGTCGGTGGCGGCGTCCATCCACGAATTTTGAATTCGGCAAGCTCCGTGTCGCAGGAAATTATAGGTATCGAAATGGAACTGTGTGGTCGTAGTCCAATCGCTGAATACCTGCGCTTCGGTCAATTCGTTGCTGGGCTGTTTGTCGAGAAAATCGCCGAACATATCTTCGCAAGACGTGAGCGCGAACAGGGCAACAGCCGCAAATAACAGATATAATATATTCTTTTTCATGATTGATTAGAATTTAATGTTAATACCAAAGTTCACAGCCTTCATTATCGGGTAGGTGTTTGAGCCGTTGCTTTCCGGGTCGGTCAGTCCGTCCAAATGATCCCAAGTGATCAGGTTGTTTGCGTTCACATAGAGGCGGCAGTCGCTCATTCCTGCTTTGGAAATGATATTGAGCGGCAATGTGTAGCTCAATTCGATATTTTTCAGGCGAACAAAAGCGCCGTTTTGCAGGAAGAATGAGTTTTGGCGTTGATTGTGGTCGCCGTAACTGTCGTAGTGCAACAAAGGATATTTCGCGTTTGCCAAATTGTCGGCTTCGCTCTTTGCCGGATCCCAGCGGTCGAGGTGGTGTTCCTTGACTTTTCCGCCGGAGACGAAAGCATACATCGCTTCGGCGTCGTAGTAGCGGCTGACGTGATCGACGCCCTGAAACATCAGGCTCAAGCCGAAACGTTTGTAGTTGGCGCCCAGCGTCAGTGCGTAAGAATTTTCAGGGATATTGCTGTATCCGATAAACGTTTCGTCGCGGTCGTCAATAAACTTGTCGCCGTTCATATCGCGGTATTTGAGGTCGCCGACTTGCACGTCGCCGTAAGTCGAAACCGGAAAATCGGGATCAGCCAGATCAGCGGCAGTAACAAAGCCATCTACCACCAAGCCGTAATATTGTCCGATAGGATGCCCTTCGCGTTTGCGGTAATCCGTTTTCAGATCGGGTTCGTCCATGTCGATGATTTCGTTGGCGGCGTGCGAGAAAGTGAAGCCCACCATGTATTCCAGATCGTTGTTGATCCGTTTGTTGTGGCGCAATTCGATTTCGTAACCGCTGTTTTTCGTTTTTCCGAGATTACCGGCAGCCATCACGACGCCCACCCATTGCGGACGTGTCAGGTATTCGGTCAGGATATTGTTGCGTCGTTCGTAAAACAGGTCAACATTGCCGCTGACAAGTCCTTTCAGCACGGCAAATTCCACGCCGAGATTGTATTTGTTGGCGCGTTCCCAAGTAACGTCATAGTTGGGATATTGTCCTTCATAAACGCCTGTGTTACCGGTTGTTCCGAAATAATAGGCATTGCTCAACTGCACCCATTTGTCTTCGTAGAGAAAACGCTGACGGACGTTGTTTACCATATAAACATCGTTACCGACCTGTCCGTAAGAGGCGCGGAGTTTCAGGTTGTCGAGCCAGTCGTCGGTCGAATCCATAAACGTTTCGTTGCTCAAACGCCAGCCGACCGAGAACGAGGGGAAAAATCCGAAACGCCGTCCTTTCTTAAAGTTTTCGGAGCCGTTGTAACCGGCATTAAATTCGGCAAGATAGCGGTCGTCGTAAGCGTAAGTGATACGTCCGACAAGCCCCTGATAGCGTTGTGCAAGTTCTGCCTGATAGCGGTAGTCGTTCTGATTGTAGAGCAACATTGCCGTTACGTCGTGTAAATCGAAACGCCGTGCATAATTCAGACTGTACTCCATATAAAGTTTCAGCGTAGTGGTCTGATTTTTACCGGCATAAGCAAGTTCGGTATCGCTGTTGAACTGATTGTAAGCCAAGACGGATTCGTAATTGCTACGGTCGTTCAGCTCATAAGTCGCAAAACTTGCCGTGAATGAGCGGTTGTAATACGAATCGTAGTCAAACGAGACCATGCCTTTCGCTTTCAGACCGGGCGTGAGCCAGTCCATTTTGTAGTCGGCGATGAAATTGGTTTCGTTGATCGTATTGGTCGCTTTGTAGAAACCGCCTTTTGCCATTCGCGCTGCGATATTGTCCTGATATTGCGAGCTGCCGCCATAGAGAATCATATCGCGGTCGCCGTCTTTGATCGTGTAGCTGACGGGAAACAACCAGCTCGGCGTGTGATTCAACTGATAGAACACGGTCGATTCGCTGGCGTTGGGTCCGTTGCGTTCTTCAAATCGGGTACCGAAATTGACTGCCATCGTCAGTTCTTTGGTCAGCAAAAAATCCATATTGGCACGGAAAGCATAACGACGATAATTCGTGTTCGACTTGTTGCCGTATTTGTCGGTACTCAAATTTTTATACAGCCCTTCCTGATCGTAATATTCGGCGGATGCATAATATCTCATTCGCTTGGTGCCACCCTGAATACTGACGTTGTAGCGTTGGGCGGGCGCCGACGGATTGAGAATTTCGTCGTACCAATCCACATTCGGATAGAGCAATTTGTCGATGCCGCTCAACTGACCGGCAGACGATTGGCGATACATTTCTATATCTGCCGCCGAGAATTGCGAAGGCAGCCCGTCGTTGGCGAGCGCTTCTTCGAGCAGAACCACCGATTCGTAGGAATCGAGGTAAGTGTTTTTGCGCGTCGGCGACTGCGATTGCCAGTTGGCGGTCAGGCTGACCACCGGTTTCAATTCTTTACCGCGTTTGGTGGTGATGATCATGACGCCGTTAGCGCCGCGCACCCCATAGACAGCGGTGGCGGAGGCGTCTTTCAAGACCGAGATGCTTTCGATATCATCTGGCGCGATTTGCGAAAACGGGCGTTCGACGCCATCCACGAGGATCAGCGGTTGGGCGTCGCCTGCAAAGGTAGCGCGTCCGCGAATGAAGATCTGTGCATCGTCGGCGCCGGGCGCTCCCGAAGACTGTGAAGTGATGACGCCGGGTATTTTGCCGGTGATTGCCTGCGAAATATTGCCCACAGGCGATTTCAGCAGTTCTTTCGACGTAACCTGTGAAATGGCGCCCACGACGCTCTCTTTCTTCTGCAAGCCGTAGCCTACGACTACGACTTCTTCCAACTGTTCGGCGTCTTCTTCGAGGATGATGTTGAGTGTGGTTTGCCCTTTGAGTGCGACGTCTTTCTTAATATATCCAAGATAATTGACTTCTACGGTGGCATTGGCAGGCAGCGTTAGCCTGAACGCGCCATCGACATTGGTAACCGTGCCGTTAGAAGTGCCTTTTTCGACAACACTTGCGCCGATAATCGCTTCACCTTGGACGTCTTTGACCGTGCCGCTAATCCTTACCGTCTGCGCCATAGCAGGCAGGCAAACGGTAAAAACAGCGAGCAACATTATAATACTTATTCTTTTCATATTATTCCGCATTTTTAGAGTTAATAAACGGACAGGTTGATATCGAAACAAAGTCAATATATGCCTTTTCCAAAGTGAAGAACGAGGCTACCGCACCGGCAGGTATATCGTTGTGATAATAGGAATAGGTGTAAGTGACGCCTCCGGTCGTCGTGGTGATGGCGGTCATTTCGATGCGTGTGCCGACCATTTTCAAGGTCAGATCGACAAATGCACCGTGCATATCCGAAGTGAAAGTTGTCCAATCGTAATCGCTGCTGATATTTCCGCCTGTATAATATGTTCCCCAGCCGTAAGCGTCGGCGCGAAGCACAAAATGTTCGGCATATCCGGTTTCACCGTAGTGCAATCCGTTGGTTACGACCAATACCCAGTTGTCCCAGTTGGTAGCCTGATCGGTGTAGTTGTAGAACTGATAATTGACGACAAAATCGCCGTTGGTTCTCACGATGTCGGATAAAGCAGCCCAAAACTCAGTGGCAAAATCTGTTGTGCCGAGCCTTTTCACTCCGGCAGGATAGAGTTTGCCGACGCTGATATTTTGCTTGTCCATTGCAAGATAGCCGCCTTCGACCGTAAAGAAGGCTCCGATGGTACCGGAAGGCACTCCGTCGGCGTAGTATTTGTATTCAAACGTGGCGCCTGAGGTCGTCGTGGTGATAGCCGTCATTTCGACATGCGTCCCCTGTCGTGTCAGCATCAGATCAACGGTGGCTCCTTTCATATCTTCTTTGAAAGTTGTCCAGTCGTAGTCGCTCGTAATGTGCGAAGCGTCGTAATAGGTACCCCATCCAAAAGCATCGGCGCGAAGTACAAAATGTTCGGCATAACCGTCGCCACCACGTTCAATGCCGTTGGTTACGACCAATACCCAGTTGTTCCAGTTTTCAGCTCCGTTAGTGTAGTTTTTAAATTTGGTATGGAAAACACAATCGCCGTCTTCCGAGAGATAGTTCGAGAAAGAATTCCAAAAGCCGTCCGTCATATCGGTGCTTCCGACGGTCGGAATAAACGGGACAGATTCTTCGCCGCCTCCGGTTCCGGGCATTGCTGTTTCTTTGGCGGTGATGGTGTTGCGGTAGATTTTCAGGTCATCGACGGAAATTCCCGTCGCCTGATTGTCGGCGCCGTAACCTAAATAAATATAGGGTACGGTAGCCATAAACTGCACCATTTTTTCACCGTCGGCATTGGTGATTGCCTTGTCGATTTTTCTCATTCCGTCCACATAGACGAAATAGCCTTCGTTGGTTACCGACACTGCCAAATAATGCCATTCACCGGCGGTCATCATCCCCGTTTTCACGTCTGCGGGGTTGTTTTCGTCGTACTCGCCATCGGCTCCGTCATAATAGAGCCAGCCGTTGGCGGTAAAAAACAGACGGTGCGTCTCGTCGTCGCTGATAAACGAGAAGATGGCGCTCGTCAAGTCCTGTGATTCGCCGTCGGGCGTTGCGGGCAGTTTCACCCAGCAGGTAATCGACACGCCGCTCTGCACCTTGACGGCATTCAGGGGGTTGGCGATGCGCACATAGCCTTCGTCGGCTTGCAGCACTTTGCTCCCCAGATCGGCGTCGTCGGCAAGGACGGGTTCCGTTCCGGACGGATACGCAAATACTTCCATCGAAGCAGGAAGGGTGTCCTCTTCAAAAGTAAATGCATCTAACAATTCAAGTTTGGGATAAACTTGATTTCCCGCAGGAGGGTCGCTTAATCCCCACTGCTGACATGACGACATCCACAGCAAAACTGCCACTATCGCCATGCTTTTTGCAGGAATCGTCGTAGTTTTCGCCAATAGATGCGACTTAAAATTTTTAGTCTTCATGTTACTGATTTTTTAGTTTAACTATTATATTTAAAATTACGCAAACAAATTTTGATGCAAAAGTACGCACAAAGCTCCCTCGCAAGGTGGACAAATGAATTTTTAATGTGGATAAATAGTGATTAGTGGTTAGTGATTAGTGATAGTATCACTCACCACTAACCACTATTTCATCAGACTGCTGGGCGGCATATTGAAACGGCGGTGGAAACAGCGGGTGAAGTATTTTGGGTCGTTGAATCCGCAGTCCCAAGCTATTTCGGAGATGTTGAGGTTGTGTGTCCGGCTGTTTTTTTCGATCAGTTCGCGGGCGATATTCAGGCGGTAGTTGCGGATAAACTGCCCTGTTGATTGACCGGTTACGGACTGTAATTTTTTGTTCAGCAGGCTTTTGCTGACGCCCATTGCCCGCGTGAAATCTTCCTGACGAAAATCGGGATTGTTATAGTTGTCGCGCAGCACTTCGAGGACGCGATTGAGGAATTTGCTGTCGCTCGATTCTTCTTCTATCTGTAAGGCTTCGACATTCATATTCATCGAAAAATACTGCTGATAGCGTTTTTGGCTTTCAAAAATATTGGCGATACGGCTCAAAAGGGCGTCTTCGCTGAACGGTTTCATCATATAAGCGTCAACGCCCATCCGGTAGCTTTCGGCGCGGGTTTCGGGCGCCGTCTTTGCTGTCAGCATCAGGAAAGGAATGTGCGAGATGCTGAAATTTTCTTTCACTCGGCGCGACAGTTCGAGACCGTCCATCACGGGCATCATCAGGTCGCTGATAATGAAGTCGATATTACATTCCGACAGCACGGCAAGCGCCTCCTCGCCATTGCCCGCCTCAAGCGTGTTGTAGCGGTCGGCAAGGATGCTGCGGATATATTCGCGCATATCGGCATTGTCTTCGACGATGAGAATGGTCTTCCGCCCTGCCACAAAATATTCCGGTGAAGTAGCCGGATGGAGTATCTGACTGTTTTCCTGCCGGTGATAGACGCTTTCGTATTCGTCGCCGCGTTTCAGAGGTAAGAGTATTCTGAAATTACTGCCCGTGCCTGTTTTGTTGTTCGCCGCGCATATCTTTCCGCCGAGTTGCAGAACAATTTCTTTGCAGACATACAAGCCGATGCCCGTGCCGCTTTGCCCGTAAACCGGATATTTCACCTTGCCTGCCGATTGATAAAAGCGGTCGAAAATCTTTTCCAAATCGTCTTGCGGAATGCCGGTGCCGGTGTCGATGACCGACAGAAACAGCCGCTCTCCGCCTTCCGCATCTTTCACCGCCGCCGCATAAATACGAACCGTGCCTTTGTCGGGCGTAAATTTGATGGCATTGGAAATGATGTTGGTGAGAATTTTCCGCATCGCGTCGCCGTCGAACAGAAAATGCGGCTCGGCAAAGCGCGTATATTTGATGATTGTGATGCCCCTGTCCGCTGCAAAAGCTTCAAAAGGCGCTGTGATGACGTTCAGAAACTCTTCAAAATTGCCCATCGTGGCGATAATATCCATTTTGCCGGCTTCTATCTTACGAAAATCCATCAACTGATTGACGAGCGAAAGCAGGTATTTCGAGTTGCGCTCTACCAATCGCAGCTGTTCGATCACCTGCGGATTGACACTCAAACGCAAAGCACGCTCAATCGGACCGACAATCAGGGTGATCGGCGTTCTGAACTCGTGGGTGATGCCGGTGAAAAAGGCGATTTTGTCGGTTGTCAGTTCCTCTACTTTCTGCGCCATTTCGATCAGTTGTTTTTTCTGCTGTTCGAGTTTGCGGGTACGTTCTTCCACCTTGCGATAGAGGAGTTTCTGCTGATTTTTGAGTACCCGAATCCGACGTTTATAGAACCAATAGGCGAGGCAACCGGCTAACAGAATGACGAGCAGTATAAACCAGACTGTTTTCCAGAAAAACGGTTGGACGGTGATGTTCAGTTCGCTGACCGGACTTGTCTTGTCGAAGACGCCGTTGGGCGAATATTTGACTTGAAAGACATATTTTCCGGCGGGCAGGTTGGTGTAACTTGCGAACCGTCGCGTCGAAGGGGTTTCGATCCAACGTTCATCAAATCCGAGCAAGCGGTAGAAATAGGCAGATGTGGCGCTGTTGTCGTAGTTGAGCGCCGAAAATTCCAACGAGAACGACTTGTCGCGCTCGTGCAACGAGATGTTTTTGGCAACCGAAATGTCGCTGAACAAATACTTATCGTCGGTTTGCACTTCGCGGTTCATAATGCTGAATTTCGTAAAAGTAACGCCTTTGACACACTTGACGGCGCTGATTTTGACAGGGTCGATGGCAAGCAATCCGTCGAGACCGCCGAAATAGAGCGTCCCGTTTTGCGAGCGACAGTAGGCGTTCCAATAAAACTGATTGCCGGGCAGTCCGTCGTCGCGGGTGAAATTGATAAACTGTTTCGTTGTCGGCGAAAAGCGCGACAAGCCGTTGTTGGTGCTGATCCAGATAAAGCCCTGCGCATCTTCGAGAATACCGATCACATTGTTGTTGATCAGCCCGTCGGCAGATGTGTAAGCCTCGAAACGTCCGAGACTGCCGTCGGCGGCGGGAAGATGTCGATAGAGTCCGCAACCGTTGCTGCCCACATAAACCGTACCGTCGGCGGTGATGCAAAGGCTGCTGATATGATCGGTCAGGCGCGACGACGGATCGTTTAATTTGTATTTCAGATGTTTATATTCAAAGTTGTCGCCGCTGCGTTTGGTCAAGTCGATAATGTACAGTCCTTCCATACAGCCCATCCAGAGGCGGTTGTGGCGGTCGATAATGGCGCCGACCAAGCCGTGTATGTTGTCATTGACCGCCGCAGGAAAAGGCGCTTTCATCTTTTCCGATTTGTAGTCATAATAATAGATGCCTGAATTGGTGCCTGCCCACATCAAGTTGTTCAGCGGATCGTAGTGCAGAGCGCCGATAAAATTCACCGGCATGCCTTGCATGGTCGCCGTCGAAATGGTTTTTATGACGCGCATCGTGTTTTTGTCGATGATGTTCAAGCCGTTGCCCCAAGTGCCTGCCCAGAGCCGGTTGTGGGCGTCGGCGGCAATCGCACTGACGGAATTATGGCTTAAAGCGGCGGGCGTTTCGGTCGTGTAATGCGTGAAAATGTCGCTGTCTTTGGCTTTGCAGTTCAAGCCGCCTTCCACCGTACCGACCCAGAGTCTCCCGTCGCGGTCTTCGTAGATGGCATTGACGATATTGCGCGACAAACTGCCCGCATCGTCCGCACGGTGTTTGTAGCTTTTCACCGACAGTTTCCAAGGCGTCAGTTTGTTGATGCCGCCGGTTTCCGTACCCGCCCAAACCGACTTGCCGTCGATAAAGAGGCAGTTGACAAAATCGGAGTTCAAAGCGGGATAGACGGCGTTGTCGGAGGCGCCGAGATGCTCAAAGCTGTCCGTATCGGGCTGATAGATATTGATGCCGTTCAAGGTGCCGATGAGCAAATCGCGGTCTTCGGTTACGACAATATCGGTAATATAGTTTTGGCTCAACGACTTGGGGTTGTTGCGGTCGCGGATATAGCGTTTGGCGGTTCCGGTGTTGCGGTCATAGCGCAGCAATCCGTTGTTGGTACCGATCCAAATCTCATTGTCTTTCTTCCTAAAAGCCATGATCGTCGTCGGCGCCGGAAATTCGAGTTGGGGCGAAACAACGGTAGCGCGAAGACTTCCTGCGCCGTCCTCGTAGAGTTTGCAGACTTTGTTTTCGATACCCGCCCAGATATTGCCGTCCTCGTCAAGGTCGCTCATGGCGATGGAGGCGACCGGCAGGATGACGTTGGGCAAAACGGCGATGTTTGCAATCGCGCCGTCGGCAGCAAAACTGATTTTGTTCAGCGAATTGCCGCCCAGCAGCCAAATATTGCCGCGACTGTCTTTGGTGATATTGATGGCAGGCTCGTCGGGCAGCGTTTTCAAACCGGTCAGCACCGCTGTTTGCATCCTGTTCAGGTCGATAATATCTATGCCTCCCTCCGACACAATCCACAGCCGGCGAAAATTGTCTTCGCACACTTGCCGGATAAAATTACTTTTCAACTTGATGTCCCGCGAATAAATATTGAAATGGATAAATTCGTAGCCGTCGTAACGCGAAAGTCCGCTACCGCCGGTCGCAATCCAAACGAACCCGCGACTGTCGCGATAAATATTGTCTATGAAATTGTGTTGCAAACCGTTTTCCATAGTGATATAGGCGATATTGTAGCGCGAGACAAACTGCGCCCGAACAGCTTGCGCCACCAATATCAAAGCGCATAAGAGCAACCGATAAGCCATGTTTTTCACAATAAATGAAGTGTTTTTCGGCTGCAAAGATAATAAAAATTTTTAAATAAAGGCGCCTACTCCCTGTACCACTGTATTTTTCGCGAGACAAACATAATCACCGCCAAAATCAGAAACATCCCGATACTGCCAATCAGCAGGGCAACATCTTCCAATTGCAAGACTACATAAAGGAAAATATAGAGCGTCGCCAAAATTCCGGCAAGCATCGCGCTGACTTTCTTGTTTTGAAAAATATTGGCTGCATACGCCGTGATCAATCCGACGGTAGCAATAGCGGCGATGAGGTATGCCCACGCAAAACCGATTTGTTCCGATAGCGAAAGCAAAAGGCTGTAAAACAGTATCAGCGCCACACCCACAAGCAGATACTGCACCGGATGGATGCGCCGTTTGGTGAAAGCCTCAACAAAGAAAAAGACCACAAAAGTGAGTGCAATAAACATCAGCGCATATTTTGCCGACCGCATATTTTGCTGATAATGATCGACCGTATCCACAAGATTTACACCAAAAGAGGCGTCGGTCAGGCTGTAATTGCTGTCCGACCACGTTTCGGGAATATTACGATTGAAATTCAAGACCGACCAGTCGGCGTCGAAATGTCCTGCCTGCTCGTCAAGGCTGTATTCGGGAAGAAAACTGCCGATGAAACCTGGCGCCGACCAGTCGCCGGAGACAGAAACTTTCGAGGTTTTCGCCACCGGAACAAAATTGATACTGCTGCTGCCTTTCAGTTTTAAGTGGCAATCAAAAGTGCAGGCGTCGCTCGATGCAAGATTCAGCTTGTCGCCAAGCAAGATTTTCATACACTTCATTTCATTTAAACGACGCTCGGAGGCTTTGACCGGCAGTTGTGAGTCGGCAAACCGAAAATCAATCTCTTCGGTGATGCCGCGCAAATCGCTCAAACCCAGCAGCAAATACGCCTTTTCGGGATGCAAAACGCTGTTTTCGAGCACAAGTCCCTGCATCGCATCAAACTGCCCCGAAATATGCACATCGCTCTTATAAACAATGCTTTTGTAAATACTGCGGTGCCGCTCTTCGGGATATAAGGTTACCGACGTTTCGGTGATTTCAGGCGTAACAAACAAGTCGTGTTCACTCATAAAGATTATCTTGTCTTCTCCGATTTCCATCTTGGAATAGGGGATCACCAGCATCGGAGGACAGATTGTCTGCGCAAGACTCCATTTCTCGTTGATTTCGTCGATCGTGTTAAGACTTTGCCGTTGGCGCTCGCTGATCAAGCCCATAATCATAAAAGAGGGAATCAAAAGCGCAATACTTAACGCTGCTATAATCAGTGCTTTCACCGTTAGCGACTGCGTCATTTTCCTGACGCCATGCGTCGCCTGATTCAAAATTTCCCGGTTCGTTTCCATTGTCTTTGAAAAAATTCGATTTAAAACTCATTCTTTGCTCTGGTTCAGCTCTTTGCGTTCAATGAAAAACGCAATCAGCAGACCTGCGCCGCCAAATAAAGCGATGCAAGCTACATACATCACAGATACAATCTGACGAAAATAAAACGACGCGTCTCCTCGTAGAACCATCTCGTAGTTGTAAAGCAGATACTGCAAAATGCCTCCAAGCACACAGCCAAAGCCAATTCCGATCAGCAGTAAAGCAATTTTGAGTGATCCCGAACCGAAAGTTTTGTTTTCAAATACAATCGGCGGCAGTTTCACCGGAAGGTCTGTGTTCAAGACCGTCAGTTTTTCAATCAGCGCCAAGCGCTCGTTTTTGCGAACAAAAAGTTCAAATAATTTGTAAATTCCAAGTACGAGGAAACCCACAATACAAATAGCATCAAAATCCATAATGATAATTTTAAATTTGTTGATAAATTAATTTTTCACTCATTGGACGCAAAAAATCGGGAAAGGTTACAGTTTTGTCGACATTTTTCTTACTTTTGTAACCAAAACGAAAAATCAGCGTCTAATCGGATATGAAAAATCAGCGCGACAGTTTTATCATTCATCGAGCAAAAGAAGGCGATATCAAAGCTTTTGCCGAATTGGTATCGAAATACAAAGATATGATTTTTTCTGTTGTGATGAAAATTACGGGCAACCGAGAAGATGCGGAAGACCTTCTGCAAGAGATCTTTATAAAGATTTATCGGACGATGGATCAATTTCGTGAGACGTCGGAATTTTCGACTTGGATCTACCGGATTGCATATACGACGACCATTTCGGAATTGCGAAAACGCAAAGTATATTTTTCGTCCATAGAAGACAATACGACCGCGTTGGAAACAGCCGACGACGACGAACAGGAAACCGCGTTGAAACTCGAATATTTGGATGCAGCCTTGAAAAAACTGCCGCCAAATGAAAATTTTTTAATAACTTTGTATTACCTCGACGAACAATCGGTGGATGCAATCAGCGAAATAAGCGGGTTAACGACCGCCAACGTGAAAGTAAAATTGCACCGAATCAGAAAAAAACTTGCTTTTGAAATAAATAAAATGATGAACGATGAAAAAGAATAACGACCTATACGACAAGCAGTTCGGTGAGTTGTTCAGGCAGATCAAAACGGAACAGACCTCCCCCGATTTTGTAGAAAAACTCACTGCACGGATAGCAATGGAACGGCGAAAAGCGATATTTCGGCGCAAATTATTGAATGTCAGTATGTTAGCAGCAAGCATTGCCGCCGTCGTACTGATACCGTTTGCCGTCATCCATTGGGTAAAACCCGATTTTCAACTTTCCTTGCCCGATTTGGGCGGACAGCCTTACGGCGCCCTCATCGGGCTGACAGTCTTGCTTTTACTGATTTCGGACACGCTGTTGCGTAAGCAGTTTATGCGGTGAGATGGAAAAATCAAAAATCGCCAACTCTTTATTTATCAAAGAATTAGCGATTTTTGTTGCGGTATGGACGGGACTCGAACCCGCGACCCCCTGCGTGACAGGCAGGTATTCTAACCAGCTGAACTACCACACCTTTTGCTGATTTGCGGCTGCAAAGGTACAATTATTTTTTGATTCTGCAAATTTTTTCGCCGATATTTTTGAAAAAATAGGCGATTACCCGCCAAAATCTTGAATATCCGGTTTTTTCGCGCTAACTTTGCATGCCAATTTGAAATTGTTTATGGGAAAAGATAAAATTATTCTGGGCATTGACCCCGGCACAACGATAATGGGTTACGGACTGATCCGCATCGCCAATCAGCAACCGCAACTGATGACAATGGGCGTTTTGATCTTAAACAAACACGACGACCATTATAAGCGCTTGCAACGGATTTTCGAACGCGTCGTCTCACTGATCGACGAATTTCATCCGGATGATTTAGCCATCGAATCGCCGTTTTTCGGAGAAAATGTGCAAAGTATGCTTAAATTGGGACGCGCACAAGGCGTTGCGATGGCAGCTGCCCTGTCGCGCAATCTGCCTATTTTTGAATATGCGCCCCTGAAAATCAAAATGTCGATCACCGGCAATGGTCGCGCCGCGAAAGAGCAGGTAGCCGGCATGTTACAAAAATACTTACACATCCCCAACGAAAATATGCTGCCACAATTAGACGCTACCGACGGATTGGCAGCCGCATTGTGCCATTTTTTTCAAAGCAGTCGCCCGCACAGTCAAAAACAATACTCAAGCTGGAAAGATTTTATTAACAAAAATGATAAACGCATACATGGAATATGAGAAAAAAAATGATTACCTTTGCACACTAAAATTTAAAACTGATATGATTATTATGAAACATGGATTAATTTTTTTATGTACAGGCGCCCTGATTTTGATGACAGGCTGCCTTGGGGACGGGGTCAGTGAAGAAACCCGATATGGTGAGGAAGTAGTGATACGCCATGCAAAAGACGGAACAACAGAATTGCATGCAACACTTGGAACCTATAATGCATCGGATTTGTCGGACTATAACGATGGCGATTGCCTGATTGCGAACTATACGGTTGACTACACGACAAACCCTTATACGGCAAAGAAAATCACCGTGCAGCAATCGGTCAAACAAAAAGAAGCCGTTTTGATGTACTCCGACTCTGTGATGTCGCCGAGCGATGTGTTGAATACGATAGGCGAATTTAATTACCCTATTTCGTACGTCAGCCCGTCTCATGTGCCTAATTTCGGCGGAAAATTTTTCTTTTATATTCAACATTCTGCCGATAAATTGGTCGATATTGAGTATCAATTGGCTTTTTATCGGGCAGATTCCGTCGCAAGCAATGTGTACAATGTCTATCTGACGGCAAGAAAATTGCAGGAAGAGGGCGTTGGCGAACCCAAAGAGATTGCCAATCGTCAGGTTTTCGACGTCAAATATCTGATTTTAGAATACGGAGAACCGATTTTATCCGCTGAAAATTACGAGATGAAAGATCTGAAAATCAACCTTTATTATTTAACGCGGCAGGAAAATGAGGAGCTCGCCTTTGTGCGTCAGAATACTACCACCTACGATTTAGCGCTGTTTGCCGATAAATAAATGTTGAAACAACTGTTCATATTGCTCTATAAACTGATTGCCGAACCGACAAGCACTTGGCGCAGCTTGGCAGAACGTTACGACGAGGGGAACAACGAATCGTTTTACCGAAATTATATGTTCCCCATTATCGGAATTATCGCGCTGATGGCTTTCGTCGGCACCTTGCTGGCACTGGAACGCTACGATTTGTCGATGGCGCTCAAAAGCGTTGTCAAACAGGTATTCGTCTATGGCGGAAGCTTTTACCTTTCGGCGTTTGTTACATCGGATTTTCTGTTTCCGCAGGCAGGATTGCCAAAAAATCGACCGCTCGCCGAGCGTTTCATCGGATATGCCTTTGCGCTGTCGTTTGTGATCGCCATGTTCACTGCCTTGATGCCCATGTTCACGATGTTTTCTTACCTCATCATTCTCTACTGTTTTTATCTGATCTGGGTAGGAAGTTCTTATTTTTTGCATATCAAAGAAGAATTTATCGTGAAATTCACCGTCTTATCGGGCTTGCTGATTGTGTTTTCTCCGTTGATTATCAATTTTTTAATAGAACTTTGTATGCCCGGAATGAAAATAAAATAGACTATGGCTCAAACGAATATAGTAATCAAAAATAAAAAAGCGTCGTTCGACTATGAACTGATAGAAACCTTTGTCGCAGGCATCGTACTGACCGGTACGGAAATCAAATCCGTGCGGCTGGGCAAAGCAAGTTTGGTCGATACCTATTGCATTGTCGTCAAAAAAGAATTGTGGGTGAAAAACATGAATATCACCGAATATTTTTACGGCAGCTACAATAACCATGCCGCTCGTCGCGACCGCAAACTGTTACTTAATCGCAAGGAAATCAACAAGATAGAGCAACTGTCGCAAAATGCCGGTTACACGGTTATTCCGACAAAAATGTTTATCAACGAAAAAGGCTTGGCGAAAGTGGTCGTCGCCGTCGCCAAAGGCAAAAAAGCTTACGACAAACGGCAAAGCCTGAAAGAAAAAGACGACAAGCGGGAAATGGATCGGATCATGAAACGATAAACCGATCACTTGCGGTGTTTTTTTGCCACCACATACGCGACACAGCCCACAAACAGGATTACCCAACCCGTCAATAACGAAATATTGGTCTGCAAGCGGGTAAAGTAGGGAACAATCAGCCATAAAATGCCGATTGCCATCAAAATCAAACCTGCATAGTGAAGAAATTTCATTGTTTGCAATAATTTTCGACAAAGGTACTAAAAAAATGCCGTCCGAATGGTATGTTGTGGCTATTTTTTAAATCACAGTCATCAAAAAAATCACTCTCAAGCTGTATTGAGCGGAGTCGAAATATCAACGTTCAGAAAAAGAAACTGAGAGTATCACCGCAAGTGATACTCTCAGCAAATAGATAATTGATTTGTAAATTCAATCTTCTTTCACGAAGACTTCGCCGTCGATGGTCAATTTGTTACCGTTGATTTTGCCGGTGCTTTTTTCACCATTGATGCTCAGCGTAACTTTGGGTTTGCTGTAAGTGTAGGTAAATTCACCCGCCGAGAAACCACCAAGCGTGAGTATCCCATTTTTTTCGCCACCATAAATGATGTTTACATCGCCTGTCGTTGCAGATGTAAAATCAAGTTCAATACCCACTGCGACCCCATCTTCTTCGGTTTCAAACAACCATGAAGTGCCGACTAGACTGTCGGGCGCATCAACTTCATCGTCCTTACTGCAAGCAGTGAAGACTGCTGCTACGGAACATACTAAAAACAAAAATTTAAACAATTTTTTATTCATAAACACTTGTATATTAATTAGTTAATTAAAAAATATTATTTTTTCTTCAAGATAAAATTAGCGGGATCCAACTCGCCGTCGTCCGACACTTTCTTTTTCAGAAGGTAATGATAGACGTTTTGAGAGCCTTTCAGACCGCTCGATTCTTCCACGATGTAAGCCTGCACAAATTCCCAGCCTTGCACAGCACAATAGTTCAATGCACCTGCGGGCGAAGCAAATTTCAGCGCTTTCCCGTCTTCGTCCTTAAATAATTTGTCGGAGGTCGAGAAGATTTTTCCCGAGCCGGTGCCGATGTCGAGCCGAGCGTTGCAATTTTCATTGGCGCTCAACAAGTTGGTTCCCCAGCAGACCAAATCGCCGTAGATATACTTGTCGGCGGTGGTGGCTACTGTTGCGCAGATCATCGCGACGGCGATCACTGCTACTGATCCGATCATCAAAAGATTTTTTTTCATTGTGATAGATGTTGTTAATTGTAACATTTATTTTTAATTAAAATTTCGGGTGCAAAGGTAGGGGATTTATTTCGGAGTTTGTGGAAAAAGTTATCATTGTTGTTTGACGGAAGCGTCAAACAAATTTGACATCGCATAAATTGTCAGGATTTTCAGGCTGTTATTGGCTTTTAATTGGATCAATTCGTCTTCATTTTCGGCAATCAGCGCCACGAAATACGGATTGTTTTCATCGGCTTGCATGGCGACAAAATTACAGTCAAGCACTTCCGATATTTTGCGCAAGAGATGGATATGCAATTCTTTTCGTTCAAAAATCGAATAGATATTTTGGCGGGTACAATGTATCCGTTGAGCAAATTCGGCTTTTGTCATTCCGGTTTCTTTCAATCGGTGTTTGATCGCCTCTCCGATGTGAATTTGTGATGTTGCTGCCATAAAAAAGCGTGAAACTGTTTTTAAAAAATCGCTTATCTTCATCGTCGTGGCTCTACCAAAACCATTGTCTGCCAATAAGTGAAAAAACAGTTCACGCCCGAAGACGTGAACCTCCGCTACTTATTCTCGCAGACCTAAATTGGTAGATTTACGACGGTGAGAGAATAATCGCTATAAGTTCTTAACTATGTTTATCTTTTGTCTATTTTATTTGATAATTTTGCCGACAAAGGTAGTATAATTTTTCAAGAAAACACAAGAAAACGGCGAAAAAAAGGGATAAATCTCCCGATCTACCCCTTTTTTTGAAATTTCATGTATTTTATCTTATGAACAGTAATTCACGATATTTCGGCAGTGTCCATAATTCGTCGTCGACAATCAGTTCTAATTTATCGACCTGATAGCGAATTTCTTCAAAATAGGGCAACACCTTATCGCGGTAAGCGATGGCTTTGGCGCGTTCGTCTTCGATTTTGTTGGCGACTTTACGAGCTTCTACAAGCGCTTCTACGCGGTATTTGATCAGAGAAATGCGTTCTGCAATTTCTTCGATGATGCCGGTATCCTGCGCCGACAGTTCCGCCGCTTTTTCTTTGTCATAGACTTGATGGAGTTTATACACATTGTCCAAGAGCGCCGATTGGTATTTGGTCGCTGTCGGAATGATATGATTCAGCACGAGGTCGCCGAGTACGCGGGCTTCGATTTGAATTTTCTTGGTGTATGTTTCCCATTTGACTTCGTTGCGGGCGTGCAGTTCGCGTTCGCTGAAGACGCCGATGCTTTCAAAAAGGGCGATCGATTGGGGCGTCGTATAGGCGTCATAGATGATGGGCACGCTTGTTTCGTCGTCTAAACCGCGTTTTTTGGCTTCTGCTTTCCATTCGTCGCTGTAGCCGTTGCCGTCGAAACGGATAGGTTTCGATTCTTTGATGTATTGTTTCAATACGTCGAAGATGGCTTTTTCTTTGGCGATGCCGGAGGCGATTTTCTTATCGACGGTGGATTTAAATTCCAACAATTGTGCGGCGACGATAGCGTTGAGGGCGATCATTGCCGACGAGCAGTTTGCCGACGAGCCGACGGCGCGGAACTCGAAGCGGTTGCCGGTGAAAGCAAAGGGCGAGGTACGGTTGCGGTCGGTATTGTCTAACAGCACTTCGGGAATTTTGGCGATACCCAGCGACATACCTTTTTTCGGATCCATCACGATTGCCTGTTCGCTGGTGCTGGCTTCCAATTTGTCCAACACAGCCGACACTTGCGATCCGAGAAATACGGAGATGATGGCGGGGGGCGCTTCGTTGGCGCCGAGACGGTGTGCATTTTGCGCCGTCATAATGGAGGCTTTCAGCAGCGCGTTGTGTTTATAAACTGCCAAGAGAATATTCACAACGAAAGTGATGAATTGCAGATTTTCTTCGGCTGTTTTTCCCGGAGTGAGCAAGCCGACGCCGGTATCGGTGCCGAGCGACCAGTTGTTGTGTTTGCCCGATCCGTTGATGCCTGCGAATGGTTTTTCGTGCAACAGCAGACGGAATCCGTGTCGCCGAGCCACTTTTTTCATGATCGACATGATGAGCAGGTTTTGATCAACTGCCAAGTTGGTTTCGCCGAAAATCGGAGCCAGCTCAAACTGGTTGGGGGCGACTTCGTTGTGGCGGGTTTTCAAGGGGATACCATATTTATATCCTTCAAACTCAATGTCTTTCATATACGATTGCACACGGGTAGGAATGGAACCGAAATAGTGGTCTTCCAACTGTTGATTTTTTGCCGATTCGTGTCCTAAAAGGGTGCGACCGGTCAATACCAAGTCGGGGCGGGTAGCATACAGACCGTCATCGACGAGAAAATATTCTTGTTCCCATCCGAGATAGGAGAATACTTTTTTGACCGACGGATCAAAATAATGGCAGACTTCGGTAGCGGCTTTATCGACTGCATTCAGCGCTTTCAGGAGCGGTGTTTTGTAGTCGAGCGCTTCGCCTGTGTAAGAGATGAAAACGGTGGGGATACAGAGCGTATCGCCAACGATAAATGCGGGCGACGACGGGTCCCAAGCCGTATAGCCGCGGGCTTCAAAGGTGTTACGGATGCCGCCGCTGGGGAACGAGGAGGCGTCGGGTTCTTGTTGCGCCAAGAGTTTGCCCGAAAATTCTTCGATGACCGGACTTCCGGGAGCGCCACCGTACTCGATGAACGAGTCGTGTTTTTCGGCGGTGCCTTCGGTCAGCGGTTGAAACCAGTGGGTGTAATGGGTTGCGCCTTGTTCGAGCGCCCAAGTTTTCATTCCGGCAGCCACATGGTCTGCCAAATCGCGGTTCAGGGTTTCCCCTTTTTCGATGACGCCGGTCAGCGCTTTCACAATTTCTTTCGGCAAATACTTCGCCCATTGTGTTTTGTTGAACACATATTTTCCGTAATAATCGGACGTAAGCGGTGCAGGCGCCGCCACTTCTACTGCTTTCTTCTTGAAAGCATCTTCTACTGCTTTAAATCTTAAATTTGACATGGTTACTTTTTTTTTTGTATTGAATTATTTTGATGTTATTTTGTTGCCGAATATCTCTTTTTAGTATGAATGTGCAAAGGTAAGAATTATTTTTCAAATACAAGCAATATATGAGAAAAATTTTTCTGTTTATCTTCTATATGCGGGGAAAAAGTCTGTATTAGAGGCTTTTTCGTTGCTCAAATTTTGATATATTTCCGGAAGATGCACATATCGCCACAGTTTGAAGGGAAAATATTGTTTGGAAAAACGCGATTTGAATGTAAACAGCGAATCATCGTGTCCGCCTTTGCCGCCGCCCAGATGCAGGATGTTCATGCCGCGTCGTATGCCTTCTTTTCGCGCCTCGTCCAAGACCAATTTCAGCGGACTGAAGGCTAAAAACCGGTCGGTCGTGGCATTGAGATGCGCCTGCATGATGTCGTTGGTGAAGGTGCATAAGGAGCCGCTCACCGCCTGCCCTTCGTACATCGCGAGAAAAAGACAGGCGTTGGTGTCGCGCAACAGGGCGTCGAAATAAGCCAAAGGAAAATAGTAGCGGGATGCCGCCTGCACCCTGTCCATCGTTTCGTAATACATATCGGCAAAGCGGGCGACGTCTTGGGGGGCTGTGGTCTGTCGCACGCTGAAACCGATGCGTTGCAAACGGTTGATTTGTGTCTTCAGGGAACGTGCATACTGTTGTCGCTGCAATTTTTCGGGCAGACGCAAATCGACGCCGACCGTCAGATTGGCAAATTCGACACTGCCAAGCGGCGACAGGATCGGCTCCTGACAGGCAATCAGGGGATGCAATCGTGCAAAAACGCTGACAATACGCCGCTCGTCAAAAAAAAATTTCAACTCGCCGACAAACCGACGGACAGCTTCCGGATGCGGATGTTCGCGATTCGATAACACGCCTGCATAGCCATAGACGGAAGTGATGTCGGAATAGTCCGTATCTGCGATTTTACGCACAATCACCGGCAACGCGAAATTGCCGTCGTCGCTACAATAATGCAGCAACAAAGCTTCGCCTGCCGTATCTAAACGGTGGTATGCCGACAAATGATAAACGTCGTAAGCATACATGGAACGGACGATGGCGTCCCAGTGTTCCGAATGATGTAAAGAGATGATTTCCACGTCAATATGCGTTTTTTTCGCCTTTCAGCATATTAAACAGGGTAACGAAAATGATTTTCAAGTCCAGCAAAAATGTCCAGTTTTCGATATACCAGACGTCGTAGCGGACGCGATTTTCCATTTGTTCCAGCGTTTTTGTTTCGCCGCGATAGCCATTGACCTGCGCCCAACCGGTGATGCCCGGTTTCACCAAATGCCTGACCATATATTTGTCGATGGCAGTAGCATAGAGCTTGGTGTGCGCTAACATGTGCGGACGCGGACCGACCACGCTCATATCGCCTTTGAGGACGTTGAAAAATTGCGGCAATTCGTCGATATTGTTGTGGCGCATAAACTGTCCGATGCGGGTGATACGCGGGTCGTCTTTTTCTGCCTGTTTTTCGTTTGCCTCCTGATTTTCGCGCATCGAGCGGAATTTATAACATTTGAAATGTTCGCCGTAAAATCCGGTGCGTTCCTGTGCGAAGATGACCGCGCCTTTCGAGGAAAATTTGATCAAAATGGCGCTGATCAGATAGATAAACGGGAAAAGGGTGCATAAAAACAGCAGCGAAAAAAGGATGTCGAAAGCACGTTTGACCAAGCGGTTGCCGAAGGATTGCAGCGGCTCTTCACGGACGGCAAGAATGGGCAGTGAGGCGATGTTTTCCATCATCAGGCGGCGTTTGACATAGCGCGAAAATTCGGGAATCAGATAAAAACGCACCATGTTTTTTTCGGAAAACTGCAAGAGTCGCGTGATTTTTTCGTCCTGCGAATTGGGCAAGGTACAGTAAATCTCATCGACTTTGTTTGCCATCACAAAATCTTCGACTTCGGACGTCTTCCCCAAATATTCCGGCAAAGTTGTTTTGAGCGACAGATTATCATCGAAAAAGCCCAGCACTTTGTAGCCGTAAGTCAGGTCTTTCATTTCTTCATACAAGGTCAAACCGTTTTTGCCGGCGCCGACAATGATGACTTGCCGGTAGTTGCGTCCCCGACTGCGGTAGCGTTTCAAGAGCAGACGCACCAAGATGCGCCAGCAGGTAAAGATGCCGAACAACATTCCGTAATAATAGAGCAGAAAATAGACCGGCAGTTTGTCTCCGCTCATTTTCAGAAAAAACATACAGGCAACAAAAAACAGGGCATGCATGGCAATCATTGACAGGGCATGCTGGACGACTTTGTCGAAATGGATGACCGGCTTGTAAATCTGAATCGGCGTAAAATAGACGGCAAACATATACGAGAAGTTGAGCAAAAGAAACATCACTTCCGTTTGCACATTGAAACTTTCTCCGAAATACAGATGTGTCCAACGATAAACAGTATAAAACAGCACATTCAGGATCATCAGATCGCCCAGCGCTACCAACCATTTAATCAAAAAACCATATCCGCCTTTAGCTCTTGCCATGTTTTTATTTTTCTTGAAACGCAAAAGTACATAAAATTTTTGAAATTGTGGCGTTTTACAAAGTTTTTTGCATCTGAACTGTGTTTTTCACTGATGAGGCTGTCTTAATCAGGCTACGCCTACCAATGACGCCGCACGTCATTGGTAGCCATTCGGCGAAGCCATCCGGAAAGGATCAGTGTCGTTTCTTGCGGGCGGCATAGACGCCTGCCAAAGCCGACAGCAACAGGAGACCTTCGCCAAGGGCGCCGGTCTGGTTTTGGTCTGTCTTCTGCTCTGTCCCCGGAGCATCTAAACGCAACGAGCCGCTATTGCCGGAGGAGGTCGTCAATCGTTCCTGACGATCGATGAAACGCTTTTTCTGTAAATCGCGATGGAGATCGCTCGGCGCTGCCGCCGATATGGCGACAGCAGCGATCAACACTATAGCAATGCTTAATATTATTTTTTTCATTGTCGTATTTTTTTATTGATTACTTGTTGATGATTACTTTCGCCACACTTTTTCCCGATTGATAGATCTGTTTCACAATGTAGGGAGTTCCGTCGGATATTCCATTGCTTGGGGAACCGGAATATCTCACACCTTGCAAAGTGTAGTATTCCGTGCTGACTACGCGGTCGATGGCGGTGCCGATTCCGGTGGGCGTTTTCGGCGACAACTGAATGTAGAAACGGCTCTCTTCGTTGTCGGCAGCGGGCGCATATTCAAAGTCGTAGGTGAAACTGTCCAAATCGGTGAGATCGCGGACGACGCCTGTGGCAGCATCCGTAAAGCTGATGCGGGCATTGTAGCTGTCCATTCCGCTGAACGTGAGGCTCATCGCGCCTGTGTAGTTGGTGCGCAAACCGAGCGGCAACAACACATCGTTATCGGTGAGCAGCTGCACGCCGAATCGCTGATTGCCTTGCAGGGTATAGACGTCGGGCGTGGCGCTGAGGTCGTCGAACAATTTATGCGACGATACGCCTGCCGTGCGTTGTGCAACGACCGTGCTGACCGACGCCGACGGATTGCTTGCCGTGATACGGAGCAGATCGGAGGTGTCGATAGAACGCAGATTACCGGTGCCATAAGTGCCATTGGTAACTTGCGCTGCCGGTGTAAACTCGAAAGTGGTGCCTGTGTCGGGATCTCTTTCTATAATAAACGATTGCAGCGGGGCAATAAATTTGTCGAGATTGGGATCCAACTCTACTCCATAAGCGCCTGTCAATACATTGTAGCCCGAATAGCCGTTGCCGGTATAGATCAGATAGGAACTTTCCTGATTCAATGCAGTGAAAT
>JAISUM010000078.1 GCA_031272095.1 Candidatus Symbiothrix sp.
ATTGCCGAGATGAGCAAACTTTTCCCGAAGCGGCGAGGGCGGGAGAGAAAATACTGCCTGCCTTCCGTTACCAATTTATGGATAAAATGGGTTTTATCAACATAAATAAAACCGCCCTGCCGCAGATTGCGAAAATCTTGCGTGCCTATAGGGTATAATCGTTTTTGTGGTGTCATAACTGTTTTGTATTTATTTATTTAAGGTACAAAAGTAGTGATTTTTTACAAATTTGCAAGCAATCGGCGCATTTTTATTTCGGACACGAATTGCGCTCCCAAAAAATGCCATCTACATAGCCTTGAATCGCGGGGTGGCTGTCTGCCAACTGCAAACGTTTTTCTGTCCAACAAGCATATTCCGTATTGATTTCTACGCCACAATAGCGACGATGCAGCTTTTTCGCTGTAACAGAAGTCGTTCCCGATCCTAAAAAGGGATCAAAAACTACGCCGTCGAGCGGACAACTCGCCAAAATCAGTTTGGCAATCAATTTTTCGGGCTTCTGGGTAGGATGGTCGGTATTTTCCGGCATCGACCAATAAGGGATCGTTATATCGTCCCAAAAATTCGACGGATGCGTCATTCTGAAATTTCCGCCGTCGGTCGATTCCCAATCTTTGGGTTTTCCGTCCTGCCGATAGGGCGCCAACACTTTTCGGCGGATTTTCACAGCATCGATGTCAAAATAATAATTTTTCGGATTTTTCACGCCAAACCATATATCTTCCATGCCGTTTTTCCAGTTGTGCTTGGCGCCTTTCCCTTTTTCGCGCTGCCAAGTAATGCGATTCATCACCGTCAAATGGCGATTCATCACCTCGTAGAGCATCGCCGTAGAACGCCAATCGCCACATAGATAGAGCGATCCCGACGGTTTCAAACATCTGACCACACGCGGGAACCATTCTTCCAGATAATCGAAATATTTTGCATCCGACCTCGCTTTAAATTCTTGAGCGGCAAACTGCTTGGTAAGATTATAGGGCGGATCGACTATCACCAAATCGGCAAACGATTCGGGCAAAAAATCCAGCGCCGTCAGCAAATCTCCGCAAACAGTACGATTGATCACCTGCGAAATATCAACCGGATCCGTCAAATGCACAAGTTGTCGCTCAAAAAAAGCCTGCTCTTCCGCAGACATTTGCAGCGTTTTATTTCGAGTTGAGCGTATCATATTTTCTTGTTTTTTGCGCAAAAGTACTGCATTTGTGCGAACTTCACAAGCAAATTTTGTCATCTTTGCACGAAAATCCAATTATTTCATGTAAATTTGCGGCAAAATTCAAACAGTCTATGAATAAAATCATTCAAAAAGAATATTTATCCGCTAATGTCGTCAAATTAGTGGTAGATGCTCCTTTGATCGCGCACGCTCGTCGAGCCGGTCATTTTGTGATTATCAAAGTCGGAACATTGGGCGAACGCATCCCGCTGACCATCGCCGAAGCCGACGTCAAAGCCGGTACGATTACGTTGGTCGTGCAGGAAGTCGGCAAATCATCCCGAAAATTGTGCGCCCTGCAAGCTGGTGAATACATCACCGATTTGGTCGGACCATTAGGACACGCCACGCATATCGAACATTTCGGCACAGTGGTCTGCGCTTGCGGCGGCGTAGGAACAGCTCCGCTCCTGCCTATTGCGCAAGCGATGAAACAAGCCGGCAACCGTGTCATTACCGTGCTGGCAGCGCGTACCAAAGATCTGATTATCCTTGAACGCGAAATGCGACAATGCTCCGATGAAGTCATCGTAATGACAGACGACGGATCTTACGGGACAAAAGGCTTGGTAACACACGGAGTGGAAGAAGTCATCCAACGCGAAAAAGTCGATTTGTGCGTTACTATCGGTCCGGCAGTGATGATGAAATTTGTATCGCTATTGACAAAAAAATACGACATCCCGACGGTCGCCTCGCTCAATACAATTATGGTGGACGGCACCGGAATGTGTGGCGCCTGCCGCGTAACGGTAGGAGGAAAAACGCGATTTGTCTGTGTCGATGGTCCCGAATTTGACGCGCATCAAGTCGATTTCGACGAAATGATGTTGCGTCTTAATGCTTATAAAGAATATGAATAACGAACTCAAAAATAAAGACCGCATCGCAATTCCCCGCGTGAAAATGCCGGAACTTGCACCCGATTATCGCAGCCGTTGTTACGAAGAAGTGCAACAGGGTTTGACCGCCGAACAAGCGCTTACCGAAGCCCAACGCTGCTTGAATTGCCCCAAACCGACCTGCATGGAAGGCTGTCCTGTAGGTATTCAGATACCGAAATTTATCAAACTCACAGAACAAAATCGGATAAATGAAGCCGCCGCCGTCTTGAAAGAGACCTCGTCGTTACCGGCAGTCTGCGGACGTGTCTGCCCCCAAGAAAAACAGTGCGAAAGCCGCTGCATCTACCACAAATTGAACAAAGAGCCTGTCGCTATCGGCTATTTGGAACGCTATGTGGCTGATAATGCCTCACCCCAGTCCCCTGTCCAAATTGGAGATGGATGTCCGTCAGGACGCAGTGAGATCAAAATAGCGGTCGTCGGATCAGGACCCGCCGGATTGTCATTTGCAGGCGATATGGCAAAACGAGGCTATGACGTTACCGTATTTGAAGCATTGCACGAAATCGGCGGCGTATTGAAATATGGCATCCCCGAATTTCGATTGCCCAATCGGATTGTGGACGTCGAAATAGAAAACCTCAAAGCGGCAGGCGTCAAATTCGTAACCAACTGCATCATCGGCAAAACGCTCTCACAAGACGATTTGCAACAGTCCGGTTTTCAAGGAATTTTCATCGGAAGCGGCGCCGGATTGCCTAATTTTATGAATATCGAAGGCGAAAATTTGTCGGGCGTATTGTCTTCTAACGAATACCTGACGCGCGTCAATCTGATGGGCGCCAACCGTCCCGATGCCGATACGCCGGTGATGTATGGCAAACGTATTGCTGTCATCGGAGGCGGGAATACGGCAATGGACGCCGTTCGCACCGCCCGCCGTCTCGGAGCCGAACAGGCAATGATTGTCTATCGGCGTTCCGAAGAAGAAATGCCCGCCCGTTTGGAAGAAATTCACCACGCCAAAGAAGAAGGCGTCATTTTTATGAATCTCTACAACCCGATTCGCTATCTCGGCGACGAAAAAGGGCGCGTCCGTCAAATGGTTTTGCAAAAAATGGAACTCGGCGAACCCGATGCCTCCGGCAGACGCAGTCCGAAAGCGATCCCCAACGCTATCGAAACCATAGATATTGATGTGGCAATCGTAGCCATCGGCGTATCGCCCAATCCCATCATTCCGCAGGCTTTTCAAGGCTTGCAGGTCAGCAATCGCGGCACCATCGTCGTCAATCAAGACAACCTTCAAACCGCATTACCGCATATCTATGCCGGAGGCGATATCGTGAGAGGCGGCGCTACTGTAATATTAGCGATGGGCGACGGCAAAAAAGCTGCCGCAGCTATGGACGAACAATTGACACAACGAAAATCAAATGAATAGACGACAAATAGCGGTTTTAGGTTCGACCGGATCCATCGGCACACAAGCTTTAGACGTGATTAGACAACACTCCGATGTGCTTTCCGTTTTTGCGCTGACAGCCCATCGACAAGTAGATCTGCTGATTCAACAGGCTCGCGAATTTTTGCCCGATACGGTGGTCATTGCCGACGAATCGAAATATGCACAACTCAGAGATGCGCTCCACGACCTGCCCATCAAAGTCTGGACGGGCGCCGACGCCATTGCCGAAGTTGCCGCCGCCGAATCGGTGGATATGGTTTTGACGGCAATGGTAGGCTATTCGGGACTGCAACCGACAATCAGCGCCATCCGCGCCGGAAAAGCCATCGCATTAGCAAACAAAGAAACGCTGGTGATTGCCGGTGAACTGATCACCCAATTGGCACAACAACATCAAACGCCGATCTTGCCGGTCGATTCCGAACATTCGGCGATTTTCCAATGTCTCGTCGGCGAAAAAAACAGCGAAATAGACAAAATTTTGCTGACGGCTTCCGGCGGACCTTTTCGCACTTTTTCGGCAGAACAGTTGCGACACGTTACCAAAAACGACGCACTGAAACATCCGAATTGGAATATGGGCGCCAAAGTTACGATTGACTCGGCAAGCCTGATGAACAAAGGCTTTGAAATGATCGAAGCCCGTTGGCTGTTCGGCGTACAACCCGACAATATTCAGGTGCTGATTCATCCGCAATCTATCATCCATTCGATGGTACAATTCAAAGACGCCTCTATCAAAGCGCAAATGGGGATGCCGGATATGCGCATACCGATTCAATACGCACTCGCCTACCCCGCCCGATTGAGGTCGGATTTTGTGCCTGTAGATTTTATGCAGTTCCATCAACTGACTTTTGAACAGCCTGATACACAGCATTTTCCAAATCTGAATTACGCCTTTGAGGCAGTTCGTCAAGGAGGAAATATGCCCTGTATCTTAAACGCAGCCAACGAAATCGCAGTGGACGCCTTTCTGCACGACCGCATCGGTTTTCAAGCAATGAGCCGCGTAATCGAACACACTATGCAAGCCGTTCCGTTTGTCGCCGGCGCGACATTGGAAACTTACATACAAACCAACGACGAAGCACGCGCCAAAGCAATCGAATTTATAATATCAATCAAAAATTAAAGAATAAATTAAAAACAACAATGGAAGTATATCTAATTAAAGCATTACAGTTAGTAATCTGTTTATCTATTTTGGTGATTATCCACGAATTAGGACATTTTATGTTCGCCAAAATTTTCAAAGTAAGAGTAGAAAAATTTTACCTCTTCTTCAATCCATGGTTCAGTCTGTTTAAATTCAAACCGAAAAACAGCGATACGGAATACGGACTCGGATGGTTGCCCTTCGGCGGCTATGTCAAAATCTCCGGAATGATCGACGAAAGCATGGACAAAAAAGCCTTGCAACAGCCGCCCCAGCCTTGGGAATTTCGCACAAAACCCGCTTGGCAACGCCTGCTGATTATGGTCGGCGGCGTTCTCATGAATTTTCTACTGGCATTTTTTATCTATGCCATGATCGTTTTCGCATGGGGCGAAGAATATATCCCCACCAAAAACGTCAAAATGGGATTTTCTTATAACGAAGTCTTCACAAGCGCCGGATTCAAATCAGGCGACTTGCCCATCACAGCTGACGGCGTTTCACTTGCAGATGCAGAAGCCAACAAAATTCTGCTGACACTGATGGAATCATCGACGGTAGAAGTACTGCGCGACGGAGCAATCGTCGAATTGCAACTGCCGCAAGATTTTGCAAAAAGAAATCTTACTCAGAAAGAATTTATGAACATGCGCTATCCGTTTGTAATAGAGAAAGTTCAGGATAAAACGCCCGCGCAAACTGCCGGTTTATTGGCAGGAGACAGCATCGTCGGCGTCAATGAAAACTTGCATTTGGCAGGCGCAGAAATCAGCCAAACATTGTCGGAAAACAAAGAACAACAGATTGATTTACAGCTATATAGAGCCGGAGAATTGCTAACGTTAGCCATCACGCCCAACGAATTTGGCAAAATCGGAGTCGTCCTGCGCTCCCCCTTCCTGATTTATCAAACTGTCGAAAAACATTACAATTTGCTGACCGCTATTCCGGCGGGGATTCGTCTGGGCTGGCAACAAATCACGATGTATATCAGCAATTTAAAATACGTTTTCACGAAAGAAGGAGCGCAAAGTATAGGCGGATTCGGCACCATCGGCGGGCTGTTTCCCGAAGTGTGGATCTGGTATGCCTTCTGGAATCTAACCGCTTTTTTGTCCATCATATTAGGCGTGATGAACCTAATCCCGATTCCGGCATTAGACGGCGGACATGTTTTGTTTTTGTTGGTCGAAGTCGTCAGCGGACGGCAACCCAGCGAAAAGTTTTTAGAACGAGCGCAATATATCGGTATGTTTCTACTGATTGCCCTGCTGATTTACGCCAATGGTATGGACATCATTCGCGCATTCTTTTAATCTAATTATCTAATCATCTAATCATCTAATCATCAATATATCTAATTATAACAATATGGAAAATCAGTTTTCATTAACAGGAAAAGTCGCCCTCATCACGGGCGCATCGTATGGAATTGGCTTCGCTATCGCCAAAGCGCTGGCTGGAGCAGGTGCAAAAATCGTGTTCAACGATTTGAAACAGGAATTTGTGGACAAAGGACTTGCCGCCTACAAAGAAGCAGACATCGCCGCAAAGGGCTACGTCTGCGATGTTACGGACGAAGCGGCTGTAAATCAGTTGGTTGCGCAAATAGAAAAAGAAGTCGGCGTGATTGACATTCTGGTGAACAACGCAGGCATCATCAAGCGCATTCCGATGGTGGAAATGTCGGCAGCAGAGTTCCGTCAGGTCATCGACGTGGATTTGAACGCCCCGTTCATCGTTTCAAAAGCGGTTATCCCGTCGATGATTAAAAAAGGCGGCGGAAAAATCATCAACATCTGCTCGATGATGTCGGAACTCGGACGCGAAACGGTGAGCGCTTACGCCGCTGCAAAAGGCGGTTTGAAGATGCTCACACGCAACATCGCCTCCGAATACGGCGAGTTCAACATCCAGTGCAACGGCATCGGACCGGGCTACATTGCCACGCCGCAAACCGCACCGCTGCGCGAGCGTCAGGCAGACGGCAGCCGTCATCCTTTCGACTCGTTTATCATTGCCAAAACGCCCGCTGCCCGCTGGGGAGAAGCCGAAGACCTTGCCGGTCCCGCCGTTTTCCTCGCCTCCAAAGCATCGGATTTCGTCAATGGACACGTTTTGTATGTCGATGGCGGTATCTTGGCGTATATCGGCAAACAGCCGTAATGTTTTAAATGCACACGGACGACAAGCGCCAATAAATGACTGTCGTCCGTGCGCAAAAAACATTTTATATTTTGCGGTGAAAAAAACAGATTTTCACCGCAAAAATTGCGGTAAATTTTGTAAGTTTGCACCGCAAAACCCAAAACAATATGGCTAATTACATTTATCAACACAAAAATTGGACAGATTTTACTTGGAACGAGCAGAAAATCAGTGTCTTATTGGCGAAGGTAAGAAATGCGCAGGGCTTGTTGCTCGGCAAAATGCAATCGCTCGGTTTTTCATTGCAGGAAGAGGCATTGCTTTCGACGCTTACACTCGATGTTTTGAAATCGTCTGAAATAGAAGGCGAAAAGTTAAGCAAAGCCGCTATCCGCTCTTCTATTGCCCGTCAATTAGGAATGGAATGGGCAGACAAAATTCATTCGCCCGGAAATGTTGAAGCCATAGTTCAAATGATGCTCGATGCAACGCAAAACTTCGACAAACCGCTTACGGAAGAACGCCTGTGTTCGTGGTATGCAGCACTGTTTCCAACAGGACAAAGCGGACTTTATAAAATCAGTGTTGCTCAATATCGTACGGAGGAAATGCAGGTTGTTTCGGGAGCGTTCGGAAAAGAAAAAGTTCATTACGAGGCAGTTCCGGCAAAAGACGTAAAAGCCGAAATGGACAGATTCTTGTCTTGGCTTAACGAAGAGAAAATATTGATTGACAATGTGATAAAGTCAGCAATAGCGCATTTTTGGTTTGTAACCATACATCCGTTTGACGATGGCAATGGCAGGATTGCAAGAGCGATTTCCGATATGTTGCTTGCACGCAGCGACGGTACTGCGCAGAAGTTTTACAGTATGTCGAACCGGATTCTTACTGAACGAAAAAAATACTATTCTGTTTTGGAAAAAATGCAGCACTCCGACAGCGATATAACCGAATGGCTTGATTGGTTTTTGAACTGTTTGTGGAATGCGATTCAATCAACGGAAAAAGTTTTTGAAAAAGTTTTCTTGAAAGCAAATTTTTGGAAAACTTTCGCCCAAACTCCGCTTAATGAAAGGCAGATAAAAATTCTTAATAAGTTATTAGACGGATTCAACGGCGTGCTCAACACTTCCAAATACGCAAAAATCAACAAAGTATCGACCGACACCGCTTTGCGCGATTTGCAAGATTTGGTCAGAAAAGGCGTTCTGAAGGTCGAAAACAACGGAAAAAATACGAACTACAGCATAACATAAATTTTTAAATAAAATATGAAATTCTCAAAAATTCAAGTCCTGCAAACGATGCAGGCAACAGGCATTGTTCCTGTTTTTTATCACGCCAGCGTTGAGGTGGCGAAAAATGTGGTGAAAGCGTGCTACGACGGCGGCATTCGCGCATTTGAATTTACCAATCGCGGCGAATTTGCGCACGAAGTTTTCGGCGAATTGGTCAAGTGGGCGGCGAAAGAATGTCCCGAACTGATTTTGGGCGTCGGCTCGGTGGTAGATGCGCCAACGGCGGCACTCTACATCCAGTTGGGTGCAAATTTTGTAGTCGGACCGCTTTTCAACCCCGAAGTGGCGAAGGTTTGCAACCGTCGACTTGTGCCTTACACGCCCGGCTGCGGCTCGGTAACGGAAATCGGCTACGCGCAGGAAGCGGGCTGCGACCTCTGCAAGGTTTTCCCCGGCGACGTGCTGGGCGCAAATTTTGTCAAAGGACTGAAAGCGCCGATGCCCTGGTCGATGCTCATCGTTACGGGCGGCGTAAAACCCGAAGAAAGCAACCTGAAAACGTGGTTTGACGCGGGCGTAACCTGTGTGGGAATGGGCAGCAACCTTTTTCCCAAAGAAGTGATTGCTGCAAAAGAGTGGGGAAAAATTGCCGAACTCTGCCAAAACGCGCTGGCGATAGTGAAAAAAGTCAGAAACTGAAAACGACTAAAACAATTCGCCCTGCACTACCGCTGCCGCAGTGTCGTCTCGGTCGATAGTCGGGGCATCGCTGTCCAATAGCGCTAACAATTCGTCCTGATTGAGAACGGAAACGCCTAATCTTTGCGCCTCTTTCAATTTCGATCCGGCTTCCGCTCCGGCAACCACATAATTAGTTTTGCTGCTGACGCTTCCGGAAACACGCCCACCTGCATTTTCTATCAGTTGTCGCGCCTCGTCGCGTGTCAGTGTCGGCAAAGTGCCGGTCAGCGCAAATATTTTTCCGGTTAAATCGGACAATGCGCATGCATTTGTCGCAGCTGACGTAAAATTCAAACCTGCCGCCCGCAGCTGATCCAGCAAATCCTGATGTTCGGGATCGGAAAACCAAGTGATGATACTTTGAGCGACCACCGCGCCGATACCCGCGATGACACTCGTTTCGCCAATCAATTCGCGTCCCGTCTTTTCGCTAACACTGCGCCGACGAAAACTGTCATAATCGGCATGCGCCAAATCGTCCAAATTTTTAAAATGCCGCGCCAAATCTTTGGCAGTCTGTATGCCGACATTCGGCAAACCCAAAGCATGAATCAGACGCCATAATTCGCTGTGTTTGCTGGCAGCGATGGCTTCGATCAGATTTTTGGCGGATTTTTCGGCAAACTTGTCCAACTGCAAAAGCTGATGTTTTTGCAAAGCATAAAAATCGGCAGGCGTCTTGACCAATCCGGCGTCGTAGAGATTGGTAACGACCGATTCACCCATACCTTCGATATTCAAACAGGGCTTGGCAACAAAATGTATCAAACGGCGGACAATCTGGTCGCGATTGGGCTTCCGTAAACGCCAAAACACCTCATTTTCAGGACGTTCCGCATCTAATCCGAGTTCGAGAATACGCGCTGCAAAATCAAAAGGAGCCGTTGTCTGCATCGGATTTCTGTCTTCGCTGACTACACGCACCACCTGCGGAATGATCTCTCCGGCTTTTTCAACAATCACCGTATCGCCTTCACGAATGTCTTTGTTCAAAATATAATCTTCGTTGTTCAATGTAGCGCGAGCGACAGTCGTACCGGCAAGTTCCACCGGCTCTAATTCGGCGACCGGTGTAATGACGCCCGTGCGTCCCACCTGAAACGTGATCGCTTTCAAACGTGTTTTGGCTTGTTCGGGATTATATTTGTAAGCGATTGCCCATCGTGGCGATTTGGCTGTCCATCCTAATTGCTGTTGCTGATGTATCGCGTTAATTTTCAGCACAATACCATCTGTTGCTACAGGCAAATTTTTCCGTTCGACGTCCCAATAACGAATAAATGCAAATATTTCATCCAATTTGACGCATTTTTTGACGGCGTCCGAGACTTTGAAACCCCATCGCCGTGCCGCCTGCAGATTGTCGAAATGCGTATCGGCGGGCAAATTTTCGCCCAAAAGATAATAAAGGTAGCTGTCTAACTTGCGTTGCGCGACCACTTTCGGATTCAGCGTTTTCAGGGTACCGGCGGCGGCATTGCGCGGATTGGCAAAGAGACTGTCTCCGGCGGCGGCGCGTTCTTCATTGAGCTGATTGAACGACGCCCAAGGCAGCAAGACCTCACCTCGAATTTCAAATTGCGCAGGATAATCATCACCGTGCAGTTTGAGCGGAATACTGCGGATCGTGCGCACATTTGCAGTTACATCATCGCCCTGCACGCCATCGCCGCGTGTGATAGCGCGTTGCAGCTGTCCGTTTTCATAAATCAGAGAAATGGATGTGCCGTCATATTTCAACTCACATACAATTTCAAACGGCTCATTCAAATCTTTACTGATACGATTGTAAAAATCCTGCACTTCGCCTTCCGAATAAGTATTGGACAGCGACAGCATCGGATAAGCATGCGCCACTTTTTCAAATTCTCTGTTCAAGTCGCTGCCGACACGTTGCGTAGGCGAATTGGGATCGTAAAATTCGGGATGAGCCGCCTCTAAAGCCTCCAACGCTTTCAATTTCGAGTCAAATTCAAAGTCGGAAATTGTAGGCTGATTCAACACATAATAATCATAATTCGCCTGTTCCAAAGTTTGACGCAAAGCATCAATCTGTTGTTTTATATCATTCATCATTCAAAACTTGTCATTAATTGTTTTATGTCGTTATTAATAAATTCCAAAACCGGAGCTATCGAATCGGCATTGACAGCTTGTTCAAAATACAAAGCGCCGCGCACAAAATAGTGCAAACTGTCGGTCAGTACAAATTGGGTAGGCGAAGCGACCTGCCCGCTGATGCAAAACAAATTGCCATAGACGTGTTTCTCCGCATTGTTATATTCTCGCTCTGTAATCTGCTGATTATAAATAGCTTGCCGCAACGTCAATTCGCGAGTGTCGCGGTATGCCGTCGATAAATCCTCCGGACGGATCGTCTTATGACAGCCATAAATATTTGCCCGATAGTTCGGATAGACAATATTGAAGAACAGCGTTTGCCCGTCATCGTCCGACAGTTCGAGATGCGCCTGATTGGAAAGCAAAAAACGCTTGTCTTTCAGCTGTTCGCTGTGATAATTCGCCTCCGGCATCGAAATGCGAAAATATCCCGTCGGTTTGGGTGCGTAGTGCGTGCAGGCTGTCGATAGCAGCATCGCCAAAGCATATATCAGTCGTTTCGTCATTGTTTAAACGTAATTTGAACGGCAAAGATAATCAAAAATTTGATTGTGTTTCGGATACGCTGCCATATATTTTTTGCATTTAAGATAAAAATACTCTGTTTCAAGGTTTTTTTATTCAAAATGATTTTGTAACTTTGCCCGCTCAAATCACAAATTGATATTATTTATCTATTTAAAATTACAAATAAATCACATGGGTAAAGAAAATGCCATAAAAATTAAGTTTTACAGTGGTGAAAATATACCATTGGAATTACACAAGGTACGCATCGTACAAAAGTTAAATTTGGTGCCTATCGAACGTCGCCTTGAAGCGTTAAAAGAGGGGGGATTCAACACTTTCGGATTGAAAACCACCGACATCTTTTTAGATATGATTACCGACAGCGGCGTCAATGCCATGAGCGATAATCAGCTTGCTGCTATGATGCGGGCAGACGACGCTTATGCCGGTTCGCAAAGTTTTATGCGAATGCAAAAAGCCGTCGAAGATGTGTTGGGCAAAAAACACCTCTTGCCGGTGCATCAGGGACGCGCCGCAGAAAACATTATCTCCTGCGCCTACATCAAAAAAGGCAGTTTGGTGCCGATGAACTATCACTTCACGACGACGCTGGCGCACATCACGCAATACGGCGGACGCATCGTGGAACTGCTCTACGACGAAGCCTATAAAACGACCTCGACACATCCGTTCAAAGGCAATATGAATATCGAAAAATTGGAAGCTGAAATTCAGCGGGAAGGCGTTTCCAACATCCCCTTTATTCGGATGGAAGCCTCGACCAACCTGATCGGCGGGCAACCGTTTTCGGTACAAAACCTGCGCGACGTGCGAAAAATCGCCGACAAATACGGCATCCGTTTGGTGTTAGACGCCAGCCTGCTGGGTGAAAATGCCTACCTGATCATCCAACGCGAAGAAGAATTTAAAGACGCAACGATGGCAGAAGTCATTTCCGAAATCACCGGTATGGCAGATATCGTCTATTTCTCCGCCCGCAAACTCAGTTCTTCGCGCGGCGGCGGCATCTGTACCAACGACGTGAAAATTTATCGCGAAATGGAGCCGCTGATTCCGCTTTTTGAAGGCTTTTTGACCTATGGCGGTATGTCGGTGCGCGAAATCGAAGCCATCGCGGTCGGTCTGTATGAAACGTTAGACGAAACAATGATTTGCCAAAGTCCGCAATTCATCGAATATTTGGTCAATTCGGCAATCGAAAAAGGCGTGCCAATGGTAACTCCTCCGGGCGTACTCGGCGCTCACGTCAATGCAATGGAAATCTGCAAACATCTCCCGCAAACACAATATCCGGCAGGCGCTTTTGCAGCCGCCTATTATCTGATTTCAGGCGTGCGCGGTATGGAACGCGGCTCCCTTTCCAACCAGCGCGACGAATACGGCAACGAAACTTATGCCGATATGGAATTGCTGCGCTTGGCAGTACCGCGTCGCGTCTTCACCCTGTCGCAAATCAAATATGTGGTAGATCGTTTGGCATGGCTCAACGACAACCGAGAACTTATCGGCGGCTTGAAATTCGTTTATGAACCACCCGTTTTACGTTTCTTTATGGGACGTTTGGAACCTGTTTCCGACTGGACGGAAAAATTGATCGCAAAATTCAAAGCCGATTTCGGGGATAGTCTATGATCGACCAGCAACGATATGCCTTGCGCGGAGTTTCCGCATCGAAAGAAGACGTGCATCGTGCGATACGCAACACCGACAAGGGGATTTTTCCCCGCGCATTTTGCAAAATCATACCCGATATTCTCGGCGGAAATCCCGATTACTGCAATATAATGCACGCCGACGGCGCCGGCACAAAATCTTCGCTTGCCTACGCCTACTGGCGCGAAACCGGCGATTTGTCGGTCTGGAAAGGTATTGCGCAGGATGCGCTGATTATGAATATCGACGACCTGCTTTGCGTGGGAGCGACCGACAATATTTTGCTGTCGTCCACCATCGGACGCAATAAACATTTGATTTCGGGCGATGTGATTTCTGCTGTTATTGAGGGAACTAACGAACTGTGCGAAGAACTTTCCGCACTTGGCGTTCATATTTATCCCACCGGAGGCGAAACTGCCGACGTAGGCGACCTTGTGCGTACCATAATTGTCGATAGTACAGTTACTTGCAGGATGCGCCGCGCCGACGTTATCGACAATGCAAATATTCAGGCGGGCGATGTGATTGTAGGGTTAAGTTCTTCGGGACAGGCAACTTACGAAAAGGAATACAACGGCGGAATGGGCAGCAACGGTTTGACTTCCGCCCGCCACGACGTTTTTGCTCATTATCTTGCGGAAAAATATCCCGAAACTTACGACGCCGCCACGCCCGCAGACCTCGTTTATTCCGGGAAAAAACGTCTTACCGACCGAATTGCCGAACTCGGCATCGACGCAGGAAAATTAGTGCTTTCGCCGACAAGAACTTATGCTCCTGTTATCAAAAAGGTTTTGGACAGCCTTCGTCCGCAGATTCACGGAATGGTGCACGTTTCGGGCGGAGCGCAGACAAAAATCCTGCATTTCGTAGAAAATTTGCGCGTCGTTAAAAACAACCTGTTCGCGATTCCTCCGCTTTTCCGCCTGATTCGGGAACAGTCGGGCACCGATTGGGCAGAAATGTACCGCGTCTTCAATATGGGACACAGAATGGAAATCTATCTGCCCGAGCAGTTTGCAGCGGAAATTATCGCCATTTCCAAATCTTTTGGAATTGACGCACAAATTATTGGATATGTTGAAAATTCTAACAAAAAAGAATTGATTATTGAGAGCGAGAATGGGCGGTTTGTATATTGTTAGGAAAGTCCGTCCGTCCGAACAGAAACAAGTTTTGAAATCAACACTTCACTTTTTCTTTGCCTCTGCCTGCCGGTTGCCTGATTTGTCGTAGTAAGCGGTTTTTCCTTTGCCGTCGGTTTTTGACGAACCTGTGCGGTTGCCCGATTTGTCGCGATAGG
>JAISUM010000125.1 GCA_031272095.1 Candidatus Symbiothrix sp.
CTTAATGGTATTTGTATGTCGTTTATCATTATCGGCGAAGAAGTTAAGAGAATTGACCGTTATTCCGAAGAGAAACTCCTGATTCAATATCCTCAAATTCCTTGGAAAAGCATAATGGGAATGAGAAATCGAATTGCTCACGGCTATTTTGAAATTGATATCGATTTGATTTTTGAGGCTCTAAAAAATGATATTCCTCCGTTATTATCAGCTATAAGATTGATAAAAAATAATTTACAATAATATCACATCAACGGATTAAACTTTCCAAGTCTCGAAGACTTGGAAAGTTTTTTTTATTGCAACAATTTTGTTGTTTGGGAAAAAGTTGTTACTTGTGTGGCGTGAAAAATATACAATCATATATTTATGGTAACAAAAACATATCAGATTCATAAGCGAATTAACCGCTTGCCGATGGCAAAGCGAGCGGAAGTATTTGATTTTATAGAGTTTTTGCTTGGTCAGCAGCAAAACGGCGCATTGACAAAGCAACCTGTTTTTGGTTGTGCGAAAGGTCGTATTCGTCTGGAAGACGATTTTAATGCGCCTATAGTTGATTTTAATAACTATATGCAGTAATATATGAATGAATTATTGCTCGATACGCACGCAATGCTTTGGTTTCTGAATGGCGATGAGCGTTTATCGCCAAAAGCAAGGGATTATATTTCAGACGCAACAATCATAAAATATGTTTCTATAGCCTCTCTTTGGGAAATTGCAATTAAAATCAGTCTGAAAAAACTTTTTTTTTTGACGGCTCTACCGCTGAAATCTTTACTTTGATTACGAATTGCGGATTTGAACTCTTGCCTTTGCAACCACAATATATTTTAAAATTGGAAGAATTGCCTTATCATCATCGCGACCCTTTCGACAGAATACTCATTGCATCGGCATTATCGGAAAAAATGCCCATTGTCAGTGTTGATGAAAATTTTAAACGCTATCAAAATCACCGTTAAGGCTGCACTTCTATTGCTTGTTCGGCGCGTTTATGAATCAGCTCTTTGTTTTTAACTCCTTCTATTACAACTGAATAAGTTGTCTTTGCGTCGGCTGTATAAAAGCTGATGGACGCCTTATTTTCTTCATTCATCACCACATTCGGACGCCAATAGATGAGGCTACGCAAGTCGGGCGACGGATTTTGTCGAGCGGCAGGCGTGTCATATTGCGGCGAATAAAAGGCAACCGGCAACTGATAACCCAAGGGTACGACCGTGAGCAGATATTTATTTTCGTCGGCACGATTCATGCCGGGTTTCCATGTCGTCAGCACAATAACCGCAGAGGCTTCACTCGAAAACATCAAAGTATGCACCGCCTCCGTAAATAATTCTACCTGCGCAAAATCATGGACGCTATAGGAGGTCGAAAAATCGTCCCATTTCATCGGTTGCCCGCCATTTACAACGAAAAGCGGTGCCTTCCCCCTCACCAATGGGGATCCGTCTGCCTGCGTTTCAAATACTCCCGGCAGGCGTGTGAACAAGTCATCGAAACTGACCGGCGGAAATTCGAGTATATCTTCCGGCGACACCCATCGCTCGGAGGTTATAATGGTATTGTTGTCGTAGCGCTGTTTTTTGTCTTTTTTCCGCGCCGTAACGGTAATTCCGGGCAGGGCGATCACGCGGGCGCCGTGTTCCATTATATATTTGTTGTCTGCTTTCTGAATGTATTGCAGCCAGTCGGCGTCCAAGAGGGTTTCGTTCCGATAGTTCCAAGTCTGCGCCACAGTCGGATAAGAAATTTCATCGGGAATGATATTGATTTCGGTCGTCTTTTTGGCGGTATTGGCGAGGAAAAAATAGGCAGTGCTGTCGGGATATTCAAATTCGTAGAAGAAATAGCGTCCTTGCTCGTCGGCTTCGACTACTTCGGAAAAGGTATCGCCGACCACTTTCATTTGTATCAAACCTTGTTTCGCCGGTTTGCCGGTGGGCGTTTCCAATTTGCCGGACAATTTTTGCGAGACTTCGGGCTGCACCTTTGGCTTTTGAAAATTTTCTTGCAGCGCTTCTGCCACGAAATAGCGTCGCCAGCCATGCGTCATCATCAGCAGGTCGGCGAACCGAGCGGTTTGTGCATCGGAACGAAAATAAGCGGCAGGCTGATTGATTTGTCCGAGCAGCTCTGCCGACAGCAAAATTTCTGCGCGAATATGGGTGGTCGTGTCTAATTTCACATCTTTATCATCGGTAACAGCAATGGCAAAGTTTGCCGGAATTGTATCGCGTTCCGCCTGTGGCAAAGCAATCTGCAGATTGACCTGCTCGCGAGGGCGGCAGGTGGTTTTATCGGGCTGAACCGTTACTTCCGGCGCATCATCTTTGTTGATAAAGACCAATCTTTCGCTGATGATCTGCCATTTATCCGACAGCAACACCACATGCGATACACCTGTTTTGAACTGTTTTTTCGCCACTTTCAGGCTTTTGTTGTTCCATTTTTCGAGGACGAAGGGGATGCCTTGCCGGTAAAGCAGCAGGTAATAGTCCTGTGCCGGCAGCTCCGGCGCCTGCAAGACGCGCACGGACAGGCTATCTTCTTCCCAAGTGGTTTGCAAAGTGGCGACGGCGGCTTGAATTTCCGGCAGATTCACCCTAAATTCTCGGTTGTCGGCAGTGATTTCCGCGTAATATTTTTGTCCTTTTTGCGGCTGCAAGCTGAAGACGCCCATGCCTTCGTGTTCGGTAGCGAAATCGAGCAGTTTTTCGCCTTGCGCATTGAAGACGCTCCCTGTGATGTCGGCGGCTGTTCCGTCGGGCGTCAGCGCTTTGAAGGCAATACGACCGCTTTGTTCGGCAATCAGATTTCCGCCTTCGGGATAAAACGACACTTCCGGCAGGGTATTTCTGTACGGGATGTTCAGGTATTGGGCGAAAGTTGTTTGTTCGTCGAGATATTTCACTAATAGCAGCCTTCGTGTTTCGCTGTCGTCGAGTTTGAAAGCGGCTTCCATCCAGCCTTCGTCGTTGGGGGAGACGGTAACGATTTTTTTTGCGCCATTCAGTTGTAAATCAACCGATTTCGGTATTTTGACGTTCTGTGTTGCGGTAGCGACAAATCGCAGGCGGACGGTAAATTCGTTGTTTTTTGTCCAGGTACAATGGGTTTCCAATGAGGTTTTTGCGCTTTGCGGATCGGCGATAAAGACAGTGCGGTTGTAGAAAGCCGATTCGCCGATGCTTTCCATATAGCGCGTATAAGCCCGTATGCGGTAATTTCCTTGCGGCAGGTTTTCGGGCAGCGACAAGGCGCCGTAAAACATTTGGTCGTCGCTCAACCGGATTTGTTGCCGCAGCAGTACCGTATCGACCGGCGCAATCAGTTCGACATAGAGATAGCGGCTCAGGTAAGCGGATTTTTGCAGGGCGGCGTCCTGAATAAATGTTCTGAAAAAGACTTTTTCACCCGACACATAGCAGGGGCGGTCGGTTTGCAGATAGATCAATTCCTGCGGAAACATCAGGTATTGTTTGTATAGATTGACAACAGCCTGTTTCATAGCCGTCGAATCGGCAGGCGTTTGTCCGTAGGCAACCGAAGTTGCTATCAGCAGAAAAAGATAATAACAGCGTTTCATGGGCGATAATAAATTTGAATGAAGTTACAAAGGTATTCCGAAAATGGATACGCAAGTAATATTTGCTCTATAAAAAACGTTAATTTATATGCAATTCACGCAAGATATCGTCCAAAGCATAGCCGCGTCCGGCAGCAAATCGGATCAGTTTTTGATTGATTTCGTATTCGGTTTGCCCTTTGACGGACTTGCGTTTTTGGGCGATCAGTTGTTTCAGTTGGTCGCGTTGCGTTGTTGTGCTGATTGCCGACAGCGCTTCTTGAATCATTTCGTCGGGCAGCTGTTTTTTCCGAAGTTCGTAGCTGATTTTCATTGTTCCCCAACGGCTGTATTGCGATTTGTCGCGGACGTAAGCGCGGCAATAGCGGCGGTCGTCTTGAAAGCCTTCCTGTTGCAGTCGTCGAAGGATCTGCTTTTGTTCGCTGTCCGACAGTTCCCAAGTCTGCATTTTTCGGCGCAGGTCGTAGCTGCATCGTTCGCCGCGACTGCACAAAGCTGCCAAGCGGTGCAAAGCCTGTTCGGGGGTGAGTTTTCGGGTATTCATTGGTCTAAAATCAAATACGACTCTTACTACGAGAGCAAAAGTCGCATTCGATCACAAATTATTTTTAGCACAAATTTTATTTCACATATTTCTTGACAATCACGCAAGCATTGTGTCCGCCAAAGCCAAACGTATTGGACAATGCGGCACGGACGGTGCGTTTTTGCGCCTGATTGAAGGTATAGTTCAAGTTGTAATCAATTTCGGGGTCATCGTCGCCTTTGGCGTGATTGATGGTTGGCGGCACGATGTCGTTTTGTACCGACAGGATGCAAGCCATTGCTTCTACGGCTCCGGCTGCGCCAAGCATGTGCCCGGTCATTGATTTGGTCGAACTGATATTCAATTTTTTAGCGTCTTCTCCAAACACGTCTTTGATGGCTTTCACTTCCGACGGGTCGCCCACCGGGGTGGAGGTTCCGTGTACGTTGATATAATCAATTTCGGAGGCTTGCATATTGGCGTCTTGCAGCGCGTTACGCATCACTAATTTGGCGCCCAAGCCTTCGGGGTGGGAGGCTGTCAGGTGATAAGCGTCGCCCGAAGCGCCGCCGCCTGCCACTTCCGCATAGATTTTTGCGCCGCGTGCCAAAGCGTGTTCCAACTCTTCCAATATGATACAAACGGCACCTTCGCCCATCACAAATCCGTCGCGACTGGCGCTGAAGGGGCGTGATGCTGTTTCAGGCGAATCGTTGCGTGTGGAAAGGGCTTTCATTGCGTTGAATCCGCCGATGCCGGCAATGGTGATGGCTGCTTCTGCGCCTCCTGTTACCATAATATCGGCTTTCCCCAAACGAATCAGGTCGAAAGCCGCAACCATGCCGTTGGTGGAGGATGCGCATGCCGAAACCGTTCCGAAATTAGGTCCTCTGAATCCGTACTGCATCGAGATATGACCGGCGGCGATGTCGCTGATCATTTTCGGAATAAAGAAGGGATTGAGTCTCGGTCCTTTATCTTCGGTACGAAAATATTCTCCGATTTCCTGCTCAAAAGTGCCTATGCCGCCTATACCGGACGAAAAGACTACGCCCACTCTGTCTGTGTTGATGGCTTCGTTGGTCAAATCGGCGTCGGCGACCGCTTCTTTGGCGGCTACCAATGCAAATTGCGCATAGCGATCTAATTTGCGGGCTTCTTTGGGGTCGATATAAAGATTCGGATTGAAATCCGAGATCTCACAGGCAAAATGGGTTTTGAATTTGGAGGTGTCAAACAAAGTAATGGGTTTGGCTCCGCTTATTCCCTCTATCAGAGATTTCCAAGTCGTTTCGACGTCTTTCCCCAATGGCGTGATGGCTCCCAAACCCGTTACCACTACTCGTTTTAATTTCATAAATCAAACTTGAATCAAGGTGCGGCTAATTATTCCGCTTCGTTTGCGTGCTGTTCAATGTAAGAAATCGCATCACCTACTGTCTGAATAGACTGAGCTAATTCATCAGGAATTGATTTCATGTTAAATTCTTTTTCAAAATCCATGATCAATTCTACGGTGTCCAATGAATCGGCACCTAAATCGTTGGTGAAACTTGCTTCGGGCGTAACTGCCGAAGTTTCTACACTTAACTTGTCAGCGATAAGTTCAATTACTCGTTCTTTAATAGCGTCTGCCATAATTTTTTTCCTTTTTTAATTAGTAAATACAAGAATTGTTTTTAATTTTGCAGTGCAAAGGAACGCATTTTTATTGAATTGACAAAATTTTTAGGGCAAAACTTGCACATTTTTTGACGTTTTGTGCAAAAATAGCCCATTTTCAGGCTAAAAATATGGATAAGGACAAGAAAAAACGATTGGCTGTGCTGGCTTCCGGGTCGGGCAGTAACGCCGAAAATATCATTCGGTATTTTAAAAATCATCCGAAAGCGGAGGTGGTTTTATTGGTGAGTAACAAGGCGGATGCTTTTGCGCTGCAACGGGCAAAAAATCTGAATGTTCTGGCTTATGTGGTGCCGAAATTCGGGTTTGAAAACGGCGAAGCGCTGCAACTGTTTCAATATTATGAAGCGGATTTTTTGATTTTGGCGGGTTTCCTTTTAAAAGCGCCGCAGAATTTGTTGGAGGCTTATCCCGACCGTATTGTGAATATTCATCCGGCGCTGTTGCCCAAATATGGCGGAAAAGGTATGTACGGGATGCATGTGCATGAGGCGGTGGTCGCCCATCGTGAGACGGAAAGCGGGATCACCATTCATTATGTGAATGAAGAATACGATGCGGGCAAGGTGATTTTTCAAGCGAAATGCGACGTCTTACCGGACGATACGCCGGACGACGTCGCAGCTAAAGTTCATGCATTGGAATACGCGCATTTCCCTTCGGTGATCGAGCAGGTGGTAACGACTTTCTGATTTTCGGCGTCGAAATCTATGTGTATGACGCCGCCTTCCTGTCTGTCGTCGGATTGGATCAGCAGTTCGGCGAGTTCGTCTTCCAAGTATTTTTGGATGGCGCGTTTGAGCGGACGCGCTCCGAATTGTACGTCGTAGCCTTTCGTTGCAAGGAAATCTTTGACGGCTTCGGTGATGGTCAATTCGTAACCGAGCGATGCGATGCGTTGATAAAAGCCTTGCAGTTCGAGTTCGATGATTTGGCGGATGGCGTCTTTGTCTAACTGGTCGAACATCACCACGTCGTCGATCCGGTTGATAAATTCGGGGGCAAAAGTTTTATTCAGCGCTTTCTGAATGACCGAGCGGGACAGTTCTTTATTGTTTTTGTCGTTCAAGGCAGCCGTAAAACCGATGCCGTTACCAAATTCTTTCAGTTGTCGGGTACCGACATTGGAGGTCATAATCAGTATGGTGTTTTTGAAGTCGATTTGTCGTCCGAGGCTGTCGGTGAGGCGTCCTTCGTCCAAGACCTGCAACAGGAGATTGAACACGTCGGGATGTGCTTTTTCGATTTCGTCCAGCAGCACGATAGAATAGGGCTTGCGGCGAACTTTTTCCGTCAGCTGTCCGCCTTCTTCGTAACCGACGTAGCCCGGAGGGGCGCCGACCAATCGTGACACGCTGAATTTTTCCATGTATTCCGACATATCAATCCGAATCAGCGTATCGTCGGAATCGAACATATATTCGGCTAATTTTTTCGCCAAATGCGTTTTGCCCACGCCGGTTGGTCCTAAAAACATGAAGGTGCCGATCGGTTTTTTGGGGTCTTTCAGCCCGATGCGGTTGCGTTGAATGGCTTTGACGATTTTATGAACGGCTTCGTCCTGCGCGATGACTTTTGTTTTCAGGATTTTTTCCATTTCCATCAGTTTGCGGTTTTCGGCTTGTGCGATTCGTTGTACCGGAACGCCTGAAATCAGCGCGACGACTTCTGCCACTTTGTCAGCATCTACGATTTGTCTGTTTTTATCCAAATCGTCTTCCCAATGGTTGCGCAGGGCGTCGAGTTTTGCTTCCAATTCGCGTTGGTTGCGCAAATAAACGGCGGCGTCTTCGTAATTTTGTTCATCGACTGCTTGCCGTTTTTCTTCTTTGATGGCTTCTAATTTTGCTTCCAAAGCTTCGATGTCTTGCGGCACCACGATGTTGGAAATATGGGTGCGCGATCCGGCTTCGTCCAATGCGTCGATGGCTTTATCGGGGAAATAGCGGTCGCTGACATAGCGGTCGGTCAATTTGACGCAGGCGTCTAATGCTTCGGCGGTGTAAGTTACGTTGTGATGATCTTCGTAGCGGTCTTTGATATTTTCTAAAATTTGGCGGGTTTCTTCGGCGGTAGTCGGTTCGACGATGATTTTTTGGAAACGTCGTTCCAAAGCGCCGTCTTTTTCGATGCTTTTTCGGTATTCGTCCAAAGTGGTTGCGCCGATACATTGCATTTCGCCGCGTGCCAAAGCCGGTTTGAGCATATTGGCGGCGTCTAATGCGCCACTGGCTCCCCCTGCGCCGATGATGGTGTGTATTTCGTCGAGAAACAGGATGATATTCGGATTTTTCGACACTTCCGTCAGAATGGCTTTGATGCGTTCTTCAAATTGTCCGCGATATTTGGTGCCTGCCACAATGGCAGCCATATCTAAATTGATCACCCGTTTATCGAACAGCACACGCGACACTTTTCGTTGTACGATACGGGTTGCCAAGCCTTCGACGATGGCTGTTTTGCCGACGCCCGGTTCGCCGATCAGCACCGGATTGTTTTTTTTCCGGCGGCTGAGTATTTGCGCCAAACGTTCTATTTCTTTGTCGCGTCCGACGGTGGGGTCTAATTTGCCTTCTTCTGCTGCTTTGGTCAAATCTACGCCGAAATTGTCGATGACCGGTGTGTCGCTGTTTTTGGCGTTGGGAGCATTGCGGGTGGTCTCTTTTTTCTTGTTGCGCGGGGCAAATTGCGTATCGTCGTCATCGTCGTCGTCATCGTCGAATGCGGCGCCCATTCTCGGTTGAGAGGGTTCGACTGCTTTGTTTGCTACGATGGCGTCATATACTTTGCGATAGTCTAAATCGTGTTGATTCAGTACTTTAAATGCCAAAGAATCCTGATTTTTAAACATAGCCAACAACAGGTGTTCCGTATCGGTTTCCGTACTGTTCAAGCCGATAGACTCTAACAAGCTGAGGCGCAGCAGGTTTTCTACGCTTTTATCGATGGTCAGCTGGTTTTCGGGGACATAGTGTCCGTCGCGGTACATGGCTTGATCTAATTGCTTTTTGACGGTCGCCGGATTGACGCCCAAATGATAGAGCAGCGCGTTTGCCGAAGCGTTATTATCGCGCAAAATGCCCAATAAAATATGCTCTACGCCCACTTGTTGATTATGTAAGCGTCCAGCCTCTTCGCGACTGAACATCAAAATTTCTTTTACTTTGCTCGAAAAATTATTTTTCATTTTTTATTTCTAAAAATAGCGTTTCTTCTTTATAAATAATGTATGCGAATCATGTGCAAAATATGTGCCACAATAATATTCTTGCGTTTGAGTTGGCAAATTTCGGAAAAATTTGCGACTTTTGCAAGAAATCGCGTAAAAATAAATCTGACATATTGAAAAGAAAAAAAAATATATTACCTTTGCAGCTCATTTTTATTCGTTCATTTTATGTCAAAAATTAAACATTTTCTTTTGTTGTTGATAATTTTGATTATCAACGGTTTTTCTGCATTTGCCAGCGAAGCGGATTTGGCGATCCCTGATTTGCATGCCGGCACGTTTCATATTTTCGGAGCGGAAATTTCTTCGTGGAATTTTCTGTTATGGGGCGCTATTGTGATTGCAGGCACTTTGGGATTCAGCTTGATTTTGTTTCGTCAGGTCAAACAGTTGCCTGCGCACGAATCGATGTTGAAGGTGGCTCACACCATCTACACAACCTGTCGCACCTATCTGACGCAGCAGGGAAAGTTTTTGCTGATGCTGTTTGCATTGGTGGCATTGGTGTTGTGTATTTATTTCTTCGGACTGATAGGGCAATCCTTCGGGGTAGTCGTTCAGGTGTTGCTGTTCTCGGTGATCGGGATGGCAGGTTCTTATTCGGTGGCGTTGTACGGCATTCGCGTCAATACCTTTGCCAATGCCCGCACGGCGTTTGCAGCGCTGAAAGGTCGTCCCTTGGATGTGGTCAATATCCCGCTGAAAGCCGGAATGAGCGTTGGCTTGTTCCTGATTTCACTCGAATTGGTGCTGATGGTGATCATTTTGCTGTTTGTGCCGCGTGATATTGTCGGCATCTGTTTCTTGGGCTTTGCTATCGGCGAATCTTTGGGCGCCAGCGCGTTACGTATTGCAGGCGGTATTTTTACGAAGATTGCCGACATCGGCTCCGACTTGATGAAAGTGGTTTTCAAAGTGAAAGAAGACGATCCGCGCAATCCGGGCGTGATAGCCGACTGTACGGGCGACAACGCGGGCGACAGCGTAGGACCGACCGCCGACGGTTTCGAGACTTACGGCGTAACAGGCGTGGCGCTGATTACCTTTATCACGCTTGCAGTGCCGAATCCCGATATGCAGGCGAAACTGATTGTCTGGATTTTCGGAATGCGTTTTCTGATGGACTTTTTGTCAGGCTGTTCGTTTTTCATCAATCAGGCTATTTCCAAAAAAATGTATGCCAACAAGACCGATTTCGATTTTGAAGCGCCCTTGATGCGACTGATTGTGATTGCCGCTTGCCTCTGTATTTCGGCAAGTTTTCTGATGAGCTATCTGCTGCTGGGCGATTTGACGGATACGAGTTTGTGGTGGAAATTAGCCATCATCATCGGCTGTGGAACGCTTGCGGCGCTGTTGATTCCCGAATTTACCAAATATTTCACCAGCTCCAAATCGCGACATGTGAAAGAAATTGTTACGGCGTCGCGTGAAGGCGGCTCCTCGTTGAATATCTTGTCGGGCATAGTTGCCGGCTATTTCGGCGCTTTCTGGACAGGACTGTTGATTGTCGCACTGATGACCGGCGCTTATTTCACCTCGCAATTAGGATTGACTGAGGTCTTGGGACCGCACGCCTCCATTTTCGCATTCGGTTTGGTAGCATTCGGCTTTTTGTGTATGGGACCGGTAACCATTGCGGTGGACAGCTACGGACCGGTAACCGACAATGCGCAATCGGTCTTTGAACTGTCGCAAATCGAACAGATTCCGAACATCGCAGGCGAAATAGAAAAAAATTATGGTTTCAAACCCGATTTCGAGCGGGGCAAATATTTCTTGGAAGCCAACGACTCGGCGGGCAACACATTCAAGGCAACCGCCAAACCGGTGCTGATCGGAACGGCTGTTGTAGGCGCGACAACGATGATTTTCTCCATCATCCTGCTCTTGGAAAAAGTCGGATTGTTGAGCCTGTCATTGACCGACGCACCTGTCATTCTCGGTCTGATTTGCGGCGGCGCAGTGATCTTCTGGTTCAGCGGCGCATCGATTCAGGCAGTAACGACCGGCGCCTATCGCACGGTGGAATTTATCAAACGCACCTTCAATATGAACAAGAAAGAAGCCGATATCGAGGACTCCAAAGCGGTCGTAAGAATCTGTACGCAATACGCGCAAAAAGGGATGTGGAACATTTTCCTCGCATTGATTTCGCTCACTTTGGCATTCGCTTTCATCGACCCGAATTTCTTTGTGGCATATTTGGTTTCGATAGCTGTATTCGGCTTATTTCAAGCAATTTATATGGCAAACGCCGGTGGCAGTTGGGACAATGCAAAGAAGATTGTCGAAGTCGAATTGAAAGAGAAAAACACGCCTTTGCACGAGGCGGCAGTCGTCGGCGATACGGTGGGCGACCCTTTCAAAGACACGTCGTCGGTTTCGCTGAATCCGATCATCAAGTTTTCGACGCTCTTCGGCTTGTTGGCAACGGAAATCTGCATTGAAATGAAAGCAGGCGGCGCTGCCGATTATTCGACATGGATTGCCGTCCCGTTTCTGATTACAGGTCTGATTTTTGTATGGCGGTCGTTCTATAAAACCAGAATACCGCAATAAGAAGTCAGTCAGGCTGACATTTTTGAGCAAAAAAAGGAGGCTGTCTTTTCGGGCAGCCTCCTTTTCGATTTTAATAATTGGTTTTTTTCGGCTCGAAATAGGCTTGCGGATGCAGGCAGGCGGGGCAGGCTGCAGGCGCTTCTTTGCCTGTGTGAACATAGCCGCAGTTACGGCATTGCCATTCGATTTCTTCTTCTTTTTTGAAGACGCTGCCATCGACCAAATTGGACAACAGTTTACGATAGCGACGTTCGTGTTCGGCTTCCACTTTGGCAATCATCTTGAAGGCGGTAGCGATTTGCGGAAAACCTTCTGCGCGGGCTACTTCTTCAAATTCTTTGTACAGAATCGACCATTCTTCGTTTTCACCTTCGGCAGCCGCTAACAGATTTTGTTCGGTCGTGCCGATGACGCCGGCAGGATAGGACGCTGTGATTTCCAACATACCGCCTTCCAAAAACTTAAAGAACCGTTTGGCATGTTCTTTTTCCTGTTCGGCTGTTTCCAAGAAAACAGCGGCAATCTGTTCGTAACCTTCTTTCTTCGCTACACTTGAAAAATAGGTGTAACGTGTTCTCGCTTGACTCTCACCGGCAAAAGACTTCAAAAGATTCTGCTCGGTTTTTGTACCTTTAATACTTTGTGTTGACATATAACCAGAAAAATTAAATGATTAATAACGCGACAAAAGTACGAAATATTTTTGAAACCGCAAGTACCTGAACGATGATTTTTGTCTGAACCTTGATTTTCATAAGATTTACTTGATTACCTTGATTTTTAAACCCTTATTTATTAAGGTTCCCTTAGTAGCCATGTATAAAACGCTCCATCATCCTGCCCTTATTCCCTTATTAATCTTTTGAAAATAAGGGAATAAGGGTGAAAAATTGCAGACATTCAACTCCAAGCTACTAAGGGCGCCCGCAGGAATAAGGGTGTCGGTTTTTACCACAAAGGCAAACAAGGACGTCATCCCGCGCTTGACGCGGGATCCCCTGAAAAAACCACAGTAGCATTGTTGCACGTTCCACTGATAGCATCACTCCGAAGTGATACTATCAGTTAGCACTAATCACTCACCACTAATTTTTTTTCGTTTTTATTTTGAAATTCAAAAAATAATTATTAGCTTTGTCGCTTGATTTTCAATTGATATCTCATGATGAGATGATAAGGATGCATTTTCAATAAACAACAAATTATAAACTCATTAAAAAATTAGTTTTATGGAAAAATTTATTTCTCTAAAAAATCGCCGAACCGGTGAAAACACGACCTCTGCTTACATTTTGTCAGGGGGGGGGGCAAA
>JAISUM010000026.1 GCA_031272095.1 Candidatus Symbiothrix sp.
TTTAAAGTGTGGATTATCGCACAAACCTGCTCCGCACAACGTGAAACAGTTAAAGGAGAATGTAGAAAATCACATGAACATGTTGCAGCAAAATCCATCCCGTGTCGCAAAATATTTCACACACCAAGATATACAATATGCCGCGTGATTATAAATTAATTAGCGGCTGGTTAATAATGTGCTTGTGCCTGTTGGGCGCAATGGAAGGTGCGGTTGCCTACGATTTCGCGGCAACCCGCGCAGTCTGAACCTTGATTTTCATAAGATTTACTTGATTGCCTTGATGAATGACGCACACAAAAACCTCATTTTTACCTCATCACAAACAAAACAACCACAGTATAAGATTTGACTTTTTTTAACTTGAAAAATTTGGATATTAACGAATGAGTACATATATTTGCAGCGAGTTTCATTCAAGAAATGTATAAGAAGAGGATTAATTAAAATATAAATTATCATGAAAACACAGATCTTTAAATTTGCAATATTTTGCGGAATATGTGGCGCATGGTTTTCCTGCGCCGAACATAATGAGCCGGAAGAAGACGTTCCAACCGGAAAATCTACAGGGACGATTGTTGGCTATTTGAAATGGTGTGATTATCAAGAAGAAGAAACAAATACCATACTTTTTAAACCGTACACTCTCTCCGATCTTGCACTGCCAATTACACCTATTTTAAATCAGATTTATATAGTATTAGACACATCATATACTGATACTGTAGAATTTAGCGCTATTGTTCTTGATTTGTTTAAAGATGCGGATATAGATTATGAAAATCCCTATCCGCGGATAGCTACAAATCCATATAAAAATAATGTTGCCGTATCTTTTTCCGACATGCAATATCGCAGACGAAAAATTGACCAATTGAAAGCAGACAATCGAGTCAAAAGTGTTGATTATGTAATGGATAAAGGAAATGGTGTTACGTTCAATTTTGTTCATACTATTATGTTTGACGTTCGAGATTCTATTGCCATAGCAAATTACAAAGACGAATATGGGTTGGAATTAGCGTATCAAAATTCGGCGCAACGACATTATCGGGTGTCAAAATATGAAGATGTTATTGAGCTTGCCAACAGGTTACGGGCAACTAATAGTTTTTCTTATGTTGTATCTCCTGTTTATGTAGAAAAAGGCTATATTGGTCCCATACCCTATCAATCAAAATCTCTGCGCTCAAATTCCGAAGAATACAATACGGATACGGTCTTTGGCGTTTTGATTCAAAAGTCCGGCTTGTCGGGAACTGCAACCCTACTGTCTTTTGATGTACCTGATTCGTTGTATTCGTGGAATAAAGATCAACTACCGCAAGGCGCTTATTTGTGCGAAGGTGGCGAAAACATCACTTTCGACTATCAGGATGCGGATTCTTTGGCATATCTCGATCTTCCCCGAAAAGCAATTGACCCTGCTTTGGGCTTGATAGAAGATATTCGACAGGTGAAAATTATGAACCTTAAAAAACAGGTGAATGATGAAAACTAAATTGTTTCTGTTCATTGTAATGGGATTGGTCGGTGGCTGTTTTTCCTGCGCCGAACAAGGTGGCGGAATTGAACCGTTGGAGCCTCTCAATGTAACGCTATATGATAAAGATTCGACTACTATTCAACATTATATACAGGGAAAATGGAAAGTCGTATATGCCGAAAGATGGCAGGCGGCAGGAGAAGGTATCGTAACATTACAATATTATGATGATTGTTTTGTGGAATTTACGGCTGATAGCAAATTTGACGGTAATTGTAGAAATCCTTATGAAAATAGACCTTACAGTTGGTATAAAGGCAAACATTCATTGATAAGCACTACGGACTCTATATTCATTATGCGACCGAAACAGGGAATATCAACATATCTATTCAAAGAAATCCGCAATGATACATTGATATTTTTGGGAGATTATAATTTTCTCATCAGGCAGTTTGAAAATCACTATTGTATTAAAGAAAATATTTTTTAAAATATCACTTGGAGTGATGCTATCAGTTTAATAGTGATTAGTGCTTAGTGATTAATGAGCCGCGTCATGGCGGACTTGATCCGCCATCCCCCTGATTCACGGTGTGCATGAGATTCCTTGCTGCGCTGCGGAATGACCGCACGCCAAATGGCTTGGAGGAGGGAGTAAGGGCGGCGAAGATTATATTTTGCGGGTAGAAGTCATCAACTTTTCTATGATCCCTTCCTATATTCATACGAATAAACTTCCAAACTTTCTACTATATCTTTCACATCTTCCATTTCAGGCACTTCATTAAGATACAGCATTTCAAAATGTTGAATATGTCGTATAGGATTTATAGATTTATTTATTTTAGGCACTTCATAATTATTTGGTAAATTGTAGATTGTTAGTATTTCTTCTTCCATATCTGGTAAATTGAATATTGTTAGTATTTCTTTCCTGATTTCCAACAGTTGTTCAAATAAGTAGCCGTTTGCCTCCGGACCACCCTGTTTATCAAATGAAATCTGCATTTTAGCAAAATTTTGGAAAACTCGTAACCAAATTACATCGGTTTGTTCTTCAACCTTCCATTCATTAACGTTTGGATCAATTACTGTATCCCACAATTTTTGAATTTCCTGCAAATCTTTTAGAATTTCAGCGTGCCTGTTATCATTGATGATTTTTTCCTGTTCGTCAAAATTATATCTTTCCAATAAATAAGCGATTAATTTTTCCTGTTTTTCTTTTTCGAGATTGCTCAATAAATCTTCCGGCGAAATTATTTTGTATTTTTTTTTGTCTTTTAAACACGACTTCCAAATGCTTTCCAAGCTTCCTGTTTCTGTTCCATTTTTATAACCCTTCCGCCATTTATTTGTTTCCAAATCATCTTTCAACAAGTCGTGGTTCTCTTTTGGAATGACGTGAACGTGAATAAAATCGTCTGCCTTAATTGTTTCTGTTGCTTTGTGTGCAATCATTTGTTCTGCCCAAAGCGTTTGACGCATTAATTGATAGAACGGTTCAAAGAAATAAACAGAACTTTTGTATTCCGGTAACGTCTTCAATTGCTCGGATTCTGTAATCAAATTAGAATACCTGCATAGCCGCTCTTTACCGCTTCCCATACTGCCTTTTTCGTGGTCTTTACCATCTTCGGTTGATTTGTCTGTATTATTGTAAAACTCCGTATATTTCCACTCTATTGGAAGTAAAAAAACAGTTCCGTTTTTATGTTTTGCAAGAATTAATGCATCAATAGAAGTGCAATTTGCTCCCCGTGTTGGATTTTTTCCTTCTTTACATTCATTCAAATAATCGTTATCGCTCACAACTTCAAAGGAAATAAATGCTCTTGTGTCGTCTGTATCATTTTTCAATTCCAAGACTTCTGTAAAATCTTCACAAATCATTTTTGCAATCGCAAGTACAGCATTTTTATCGTTTCTGATTGGGAATAAATGATTTAAACAGGCTATTTGAGAAGACAAGATATGTCCCGTCGGTTTTTTGCCTCCCCACCAAGAAATGTTATTTTTTTTGAAGTAAGCAATAACTTTATTGCACAACTCCTTGTCAAAGAAGTTGTTTTCACTTTTTTCAAGCACAAATTCTCTTGGTTTACCCTTATAAACACCATTAAATTTGTCTCCATTGAAACATTTTTTTGAAGGAACGGTGTCCCTTTCGTTTTCTTGATACTTACTCATACGTAATGTTTTTTATTTCTTTTTATTGGAAAGTTTTTATAGCGTTAAAAATTTCTGCCTGCAAAGGTACTGATATTTCTCTGATAATCAGGGAAGTATCAGTGGCAATCTGCGCCAATAAAATGGCAATCTGTGCCACTGTCTATTGTTGACTTTTGTTTATTGAGGTCAAAAACGATTTATAATATTGGTCAAAAAAGTTGGTTTTCAGTGCAATAGATAATTTCAGCAGCAATTCGGGATAGATATGTTTGTTTTTAAGCATCTTCCCCAAACTGCTGTTACCACAGCCAACCTGCTTTGCGAGCCACTTTACTTTGATGCCTCGCTCGTCAATCAGAGTCCTGATTTCTAATCCGATGTCTATTTCATTTTCAGTCATAAAAAAGCGTGAAACCGTTTGTTGATAACTTATTTCCTAATACATGGCTCTGGTAAACCCTTTCCCTAAAATAAGTGCAAACAGCCCACGCCTTCGAAGCGTGAACATTCGCGTACTTATTCTCAAGGGAAATTTTACCAGAATTTCGTATTAGCGAGAATAATCGCTATTAGTTCAAAATACCTTTATATCAGTACTTTATGTTTTTATTTTTGCATAAATAAATATGTCTAAAATTCGTCTGCAAATTTACAACTATTTTCCTGATTTTCAAAAAGCAAATTCACACCAATCATAAAAATCATACGAAAATCACAGTTCAGACATTTTCAGGAGATTCCGGCATTCGCCGGAATGACGGCACACCCCACCACTGATCACTAATCACTAACTGATTAGACAGCCGCCATCCCTCGCACGATTACAATTTAAACATTATCGGCAGATAGACTTTGACACGGACGGGTTCGCCACGCACGCTACCGGGGATCCAGTTGGGCATTTGTTGCATGACGCGCAGGGTTTCCTGATCTAAGGATATATAGACGCCTTGTTCGATTTTCAGTTCGGAGATAGTGCCGTCGCGATTGACAATAAACGAGCACCAGACTCGTCCGGCGATTTTTTGCGTATAAGCCGAAGCCGGATATTTCAAACGGGCATAGACAAAACGATTCAGTTCGATGCGTCCGCCGGGGAATTGCGGCATCACTTCGGCATCGGTATAAACCGTTTCCGACAGCTCGGACAAAGGTTTGCCAAGGTCTAATTGCGGCGGATCTTCTTCGGCTATAGGCTCGTCAAGTGGCGTTTCGGGCGTGATCAGCATCTCTTCGGGCGTCGGCACTTCGTTGAAATCTTCGTAAACAACCGGCGGCGGCGTTTCTTTTTCGAGAACGGCAGCAGGAGTGGTTTCGACCGACAAATCGGCGTCGGTATAATCTTCCACTGCCAAGTCGGGAATCGCAATCAAAGGCAAAGGAGCGTCATTGTCGCTCGTCCATTCAAAAGCGACAAACAAGCCCGCTAATGCGAGCGTCAAGCCCAAGAAAAAAAACTTTTTTCGTTCCTTCTCCAAGTCGGCGGCAACATTCTTTTTGATTTCCATGCTGCAAAAATACAATTCTTTTTGAATTTATTCGTTATATTTGTACCCGATTTCAAAAAATATGCGCAGATTTTTATTTTTTACAGTTTTATTATCCGTTTCTACGGCAGTTTGGTCGCAGAGAGGCAACTCCTCTTTTGACTATTTGCTTATGCCTCAGTCGGCGCGTTCAGCTGCGACCGGCGGATACAATGTGTCGATAGTTGAAACCGACGCCTCGTTGATTTACGACAATCCCGCCTTTCTGGGCGCAGAATTAGACAAGACGCTGTTAGTCAATTATTTATCTTATATTGCCGACATTGGCGTAGGCAATATCACGTTCACAAAAAAAATCAACGACAAAACTGCTTTCGGCGTTGGCGCTATTTATACAAATTACGGTAATATGTTGGAAATCAACGAGATGGGCGATGTTTTAGGTGATTTGAAAGCCAGCGATATTTGTGCCAATTTTTTTGTGGCGCATGACTTAACGGAAAAACTGCGCGGCGGGATTACCGGCAAATTCATGTATTCCAATTACGCACACAATACGGCTATCGGTCTCGGCGTCGATCTCGGATTGAGCTATTATGACAACGAAAGCGGCGCGTCGCTGGGTTTGGTCGCTAAAAATCTCGGCAGACAAGTCAAGGCTTACGAAGACGAATTGGCAAGTTTGCCTTGGGACATTCAGCTGGGTTATACCCAAAAATTTCCGCATGCGCCCCTACGACTTTCCGTTACAGCTAATCATTTGAAACAGTGGAAGTTCAACGATATTTATTCGGAAGACGACGCCTTTATGAAGACGGCTTGGAAACATCTGATACTCGGCGGCGAAATTTTGTTGTCCGACAATTTTTGGATTGCGTTGGGCTACAATGTCAAACGCGGCGAAGATATGCAGCTCGAAGAAGGCAGTCGTCTGAACGGTTTTTCGATCGGTTTCGGATTGCGTGTCAAACAGTTCGGCATTGCTTGTTCGGCAGGCAGATACAATGTGGGCGCTACCTCGTTGCTGTTCAGCCTTTCCACTAATTTTGCACAAACAGCTTTATGATGAAAAAAATTACCATAGCCATCGACGGTTATTCCTCGTGCGGAAAAAGCACGATGGCGAAAGATTTGGCGCGACGTGTTGCCTACACTTATATCGACAGTGGCGCTATGTACCGCGCCGTTACGCTTTATGCGATGCAAACAGGTTTGTTTGAGGGTGATAATTTGGATTTGGAAGGACTGAAACGCGCTGTTCCGAACATTCGGATCACGTTTGCGGTCAATCCTGCAACCGGTTGTTCGGAAACTTATCTCAACGGGCAAAACGTCGAACAGCAGATCCGCACGATGGCAGTTTCCGACAAAGTCAGTCCGATTGCCGCCGTGGGTTTTGTACGCGAAGCAATGGTGCGCCAACAGCAGACATTCGGGCGCGACAAAGGCATTGTGATGGACGGGCGCGACGTCGGCACAGTGGTTTTTCCCGACGCCGAATTGAAAATTTTCGTAACCGCCTCACCGGAAATACGCGCTAAACGTCGTTTGACAGAATTGCAGCGCAAAGGCGAATCGGCAACGTTTGAAGAGGTCTTGCACAACCTTGCCAAACGCGATCATATCGACTCGACACGCAAAGACGGACCGCTCCGACAAGCCGCCGACGCCGTAGTGATAGACAATTCCGACCTGACCATCGACGAACAAAACAGCATCCTGCAAGGTCTGTTTGAAGAACGAACAAGGCAGTAATTGAAAAAATTATGCTACCTTTGCAAACTCAAAATAAAAAAACAATGATAAAGACAGTTTTTCAAAAAAGTTTACCGCATTTGGCGGCGATTGTATTATTTTTAGCGCTTTCGGTTGTGTATTTTTATCCGGCGCTGCAAGGGAAAGACCTTGTACAGAGCGATTTGACGAGTGGTATGGGCTGGGGCGCTGACGCCAACAAAGCAGTGCAGGAGACCGGCGAATATCCATTCTGGTCGAACTCGATGTTTGGCGGGATGCCGGGTAATTATACCGGCGGAATGCCTCCGACGTATAATATTTTCAACTATCTGGCACAAGTCTTTACATTGCGCTTGCCTACTAATCATATTGGGCTGCTATTTATTTATCTGTTAGGGTTTTACATATTTTTGATGGTGATGGGCTGCAAGCCATGGTTGGGAATTGTCGGCGCGATAGCCTACGCTTTTGCCTCGTATAACCTGATCATCATCGACGCCGGACATGTCAGTAAGGCTTTGGTGATGGCAACGATGGCGCCGGTTTTGGGAGGTGTAGTGCTGACCTATCGCGGCAAATATCTGTGGGGAGCGTTGATCACACTGATTTTCACGGGCATCAATATTGCGTGGAGTCATCAGCAAATATCGTATTATTTAATGTTGATCATCGCCGTTTTAGTGGTCGTTTATCTGATATATGCCATTCGCGAACGCCGTCTGAAACAGTTCTTTATGGCATCGGCAGTCTTGGCGGTATCGGCGCTTTTGGCGGCATTGCCGGCAGTCGGCAGTCTGATTCCGACGATGGATTATACCAAAGAAACGATGCGTGGCGGCGCGGTCTTGCAGCAGGAAACCGATGAAAAATCTTCCGCTTCGGGATTGGATATCGACTATGCTTATGCTTGGAGCTATGGCAAGGCAGAAACGCTGACTTTGCTGATTCCGAATTTCAACGGCGCAAGTTCGCATTATAATATAGGAAAGGATTCCAAAACTTACGAGGCGCTGCGTCATACCGGACAGGCAGCACAATTTGCGCGTTATGCACCGATGTATTGGGGCGGCAAACCCTTCACGTCGGGTCCTAACTATGCGGGAGCGATTGTCTGTTTCCTGTTTATATTGGGCTTGTTTATCGTGAAAGGGCGCGAAAAATGGTGGCTGCTCGGCGCTACGATTCTGTCCGTCATTTTGGCATGGGGAAAGAATTTTCCGGCGTTCAACGAGTTTATTTTCTATCATTTGCCGCTCTACAACAAGTTTCGCACGCCTGAAATGGCTTTGGTGATGGCAGGCGTTACGATGGCAATTTTAGCAACTTTGACATTGAAAGTCATTATTGAGCGACGGCAAGATCCCGAATTTGTCAAACAATTCACCCGCCCGTTCCAAATCGCTTTGGGCATTAGCGGCGGCTTGTGTCTGCTGATTGCCCTGTTCGGAGGCAGTTTCGATTATTCGGCGACGAGCGACGCGAGCTATCCCGATTGGCTCTTGGATGCTTTTTATGCCGATCGCCGCTCAATGTTGGTTTCCGATGCATGGCGGTCGCTGATATTCATTCTGTTAGCGGCGGCTTGTGTCTTGTTTTTTATCAAAAATAAATTGAAAACGCCCTATCTTTTGCTGGCTCTTGGCGTCCTGATTTTGATTGACCTTTGGAGTGTGGATATACGCTTTTTGAATAACGATCATTTCGTTCCCAAACGCAAAGCAAAAGCCATCGAAGCAACCGCTGCCGACCGGCAAATACAGCAAGATACCGATCCGAATTATCGCGTGTTGAATTTGGCGAGCAATACCTTTAACGAATCTGCCACTTCGTATTTTCACAATTCTGTCGGCGGATACAGTCCGGCAAAACTGCGCCGTTATCAGGATATTATCGACTATCATTTCTCTAAAAAATTGAATATGAACGTGTTGAATATGTTAAATACGCGCTATGTCATTACGGCGCAGGACGGCAAACAACAGGTGCAAATGAATCCGGAGGCTTTGGGAAATTGCTGGTTTGTAGATACTTTGCGCTGGGTAGATAGTCCTAATGAAGAAATCTCCGCGCTCTACGATTTCAATCCGGCGGAAACGGCGGTGGTCGATACGGCGTGGCAATCGGCTGTTCCGGCGAGCTTCCCGACCTCTGTTGAACGTGATTCGACTGCCCGCATCGTGATGACCAATTATTATACACCCGGACATATTTATTACGAAAGCCATAATTCGCAACCGCAATTAGCCGTCTTTTCCGAAGTCTATTACAAGACTTGGAAGGCATATATCGATGGAGAGGAAACACCGCTGATTCGCGCCAACTATATTTTGAGGGCATTGCCGATTCCGGCGGGCGATCATCAAATTGAGATGCGGTGTGTGGACGAACTCTTCCTGTCGTGCGCCCGTTTTTCGCTGATTTCGTCGTGGGCAATAGGTCTGATCATTGCCGCATTGCTTGTCGTGATATGTCTGCGTACCAAAAAATCCTGAAAGAATATTGGGGATACGACTCCTTTCGTCCCCTGCAAGAAGACATCATCGCATCGGTCTGCGACGGTAAAGATACGCTCGGACTGATGCCGACCGGCGGCGGTAAATCGCTGACTTTTCAAGTGCCAAGCCTGTCTATGGACGGCATTTGTATCGTGATCACCCCGCTGATCGCCCTGATGAAAGACCAAGTGGATGCCCTGCGACAACGCCGCATCAAAGCGACGATGGTACATTCGGGGATGAGTCTCCAAGAAATCAGAATAGCTTTGGACAACTGCATTTTCGGCGATTATAAATTCTTGTATGTCTCGCCGGAACGATTAAGCTCCGAACTGTTTTTAACAAAGTTGGCAGCAATGAATGTCTGCCTGATCGCGGTGGACGAGTCGCACTGTATCTCACAATGGGGTTACGATTTTCGTCCGGCTTATCTGCACATTGCCGATTTGCGCGAACTGCTGCCCGACGTGCCGGTTTTGGCATTGACGGCGACCGCAACGCCGGAAGTCATCGACGACATTCAGGACAAGCTGAACTTCCGCGAAAAGAACGTTTTCAGCAAAAGTTTTGAGCGTAAAAATATTGCTTATGTCGTCCGCGAAACAGGAGATAAACTGTTTGAAATCATCCACATACTCAACAACGTGCAAGGTACGGCGATCGTTTATGTACGCAGTCGCAAACGCACCAAAGAAATCGCCGTTGAGCTGCAAAAACATGGCATTTCGGCAGATTATTTTCATGCCGGACTGACCACCGACGAAAAAATGCGCAAGCAAAACGAATGGAAATCGGGGCAATGTCGCGTTATCGTCTGCACCAACGCCTTCGGAATGGGTATAGACAAGCCGGATGTGCGGGTGGTCATCCATTTCGAGTTGCCCAATTCTTTGGAAGAATATTTTCAGGAAGCCGGTCGCGCCGGTCGCGATGAAAAAAAATCTTATGCCGTCGCCCTCTATTCGCCCCGCGACGCCGCACAATTGAAAAAACGCATCAAAGACGAATTTCCGGACAAAGATTTCATCAAAGACGTCTATGAAAAATTGGCTTATTTCTACGAGATAGGCATCGGAATGGGCGCCGAAACCGGTCATAATTTTCATATCGAAGAATTTTGCGCAGTCTATCATTACAATATGACGCATGTGCATAGCGCCTTGAAAATATTGCATTTAGCATCTTATATCGAATACATAGAAGAAACCGAAAAACAATCAAAACTGATCTTTGTGCAGACGCGGGAAGACCTCTATCATCTTCGCGGCATGAGCGACGACGCCGACCAACTGTTACAAGTCCTGTTGCGCTCTTACACCGGCTTGTTTTCCGACTATGTTTATATCAATGAAAACCTCTTGGCGCAACGCACCGGATTGAGTCCGCAAACCGTCTATGAAAATTTGAAAATGCTTTCCTATCAAGGCATTATCCATTATGTTCCGGCAAAAAAAGTGCCGACCATCTATTATGTGCAAAATCGCGAAGACTTGAAATACCTGCACCTGCCGACGCCGATCTATGAAGATCGGAAAAAACGCTTGGAAGAACGCATCAACCGCGTCATCGAATACGGCAGCAGCAAAAATATCTGTCGCAGCCGGTTATTGCTGAATTATTTCGGAGAAAAACAAGCTCCTGCATGCGGACATTGCGACGTCTGCCTCGCCGAAAAACACCGCCAAAAAGTCGCGCAACGCCGTTTCGCGGCAGATAAGTAACGTCTAAGGGAACCTTAATAAATAAGGGATAACATAATCACGGTAATCCTGCAAATCTTGTGAAAATCAAGGTTCTGACAATTAACCACTAATCACTAACCACTAACCACTATTCTCCAACCACTGTTTCCGCTTTTCCGCTTTGGTTTTTTCTTGCTGAAAACGAGCGAAATCTTGGCGCAAGACAGCGAATGAGCGACTTTGCCGGATTGCCTGTTTTTCCTTATCCGACAGTTCGCGGACAGGACTGACGGCGCCGCCGAGATAGCTTAAAAGAATTTTTTTTTCGGCATATTGCGCGATAAAATCAAGGACGCCGTTTTCGCTCTTGTCGTCAAAAGCGACAATTTCGTAGTGATTGCCGAAAGCGTCCCGGTAGCGGTAATTTTTGCCACCATCATAAGGAACGACCTGCGTGGAGAGGTATTCGCCGGATGAAAGCGCGACCTTGATTTGATTGAATTTGACGCCGGTCGCGCTGACATAGACCGCTGTCAAAGTTGATGCGCCGGCGTCGTTCAGACTGATTTTCAAAAGCTTATCGCCCGACGCAATATCGGGATTCCAGACGGCAGGGGTATAGCGCTTTCCGTATTCCGTAGTTTCGACGATAAAATGTTTTTCCTGCGCGGTGATTTCCTGCTGCAAAACGTTCAACATACTGTCGCAAAAAGACAGATTGCGTTCCTGCTCTTTCAGGTCGATTGCCTGTTTGAGATGCAGGGCGGCACGTTGCACCTGCACTTGTTTCGGAAAAAGCGTTTTCAATTCCTGCAAAACTTGTTTGGCAGAGCCGTATTGTTCTGTTTCGTAGAAACTTTGCGCCTGCCGCAAATGCTTTTCCGCCTGTTTTTCTTCTGACTGACAGGCGGAAAGCAGTGCTATGCAACATCCTATAATCAGATATTTTTTCAGCATTTTATTGTATTTCGACTGTTATTTTTTGCCGAATATCTTTTGCCGGAACATTGACCACAATCCCATTCAGCGACTTGTCGAAAACGGCTTTTGTGCGCTTGCCATTGACCGACACCGCAGTGTTGGCGGCGACGGCAGGCAGTTCGATGCGGTAAGCGCGTTTCCGAATCTGTCCGTTGTATGAGCCTTCGGCGGGATAAACCGTAACCGTCGTTTTGCCGCCGTCGCTCTGATAACGCAGGCGCGTCGTGGCGTATTTGCCTTGCTCGTAATCCATTGTCAATCCGTCGTCTTCGTAGAGCGTATAAGAATGGTCGGCATTGGCAGCCGGATAGCAGCGCACGGTCAGCGTCGTCAGAGGGGCGCTTGCCATACGTTGCGTATAAGGCTGCATCGGCAGGGGATAACCGCCTTTCACAAAGAGCGGAAATTCGTCTAAGGGACTGGTTTCCATAACGACGTTTTGTCCGCCGGCATAATGTTTTCCGGTAAAATAATGATACCACTCGTCGCCGTCGGGCAACCAAATCGATTCTTCTTTATAAGGAGTATCCGATTTTTGCGGACGAATCACCGGCGCAGCCAGCATCAAATCGCCGAACAAAAACTGATAGGGATGTTTATAAGCTTCGTCCGAATCGGGATATTCGATATACATTCCGCGATTGAGCGGCAACATATCGGTATGGCACTGGCGGACAGATGAATAGATGTAGGGCATCAGTTTTGCGCGTTCGTGATAGACTTTGCGCATTGCCTGTTCTGCCTCATCGCCCCAAAGCCAGGGACGGCGGTCTAATTTTTCGTCGTAAACAGAATGGATGCGCAGGGAGGAGTTGAGCATTGCAAACTGCGTCCAGCGGACATATAACTCGGTGTCTTTTCCGCCATAGAAACCGCCTACGTCGTGCGCCCAAAAGAAACAGCCCGCATTGCCGCTGGTTGTGGTCAGGTCGATTTCAAACCGCAGAACGTCCCAATTTCCTGCTGCGTCGCCCGAAAACTGAATCGGATAGCGATGGCTGCCCCAGCCTGCCCAGCGACTGAATCCGGCGCCGCGCAGATTGCCCTGCTTTGAATATTCGTAAAAAAGATGGTTGAGCCAAGCCAAGTGTTTGGTATTCGTGCCTCTGACGATAGGATAAATGTAATCTTGTTGCCAGTCGAGCCACCAAAATGCTACGCCCATCGAATCGCTTTCGCCGTGCGCATTTTTCAGAAATGCCGCCATATAACGGCGGTCTCCCGCATCGAAAAGCGGCATTTTTGCGTTAGCGGGCAAAGATAAATCTTTCATAAATGCAGGATAGGAGTCTTCGTGCGGGCGCAATCCGTCGTGAGGATGCTCGTTGAGCACCACATAAATATTATCGTCTTTGAACTCCTGAATCAGCGCGGCGGGGTCGGGAATCAGTTTACGGTTCCACGAATAGCCTGTCCAGCCGCGATTTCCGGCGTGTCCCGTTCCTATATTAACATCTTGCGTATGCCAGCCCATATCGAAGACTAAAATATCTAACGGAAAATCGTGTTCTTTGTATCCTGCCACAATTTGGCGGTAATCGTCGGCAGTATAATTCCACCAGCGGCAATACCACGCGCCGTGAATATATTTGCGCGTCATCGGTGTTTTACCCGACACTAACGCCAACGATTTCAGGGCAGATTTGTAATCGTTGCCATACACAAAAAGGTAAAAATCCTGAATGTGATTTTTATCTCGGCTACACAGCCAACCGTCTTTCAGATAGTCTTTGTTGGTATCGTTGATCAGATACCAACCGTCGCGGCTGACGATGCCTTCGTCGCGAGGCACAGGTCCGCTGACTTCGTCCAAAGTAGCGAGGGCGCCTTTCAGGTTGCGGCGTTGCGTACTGGCGATATACCAGCGGCGTTCTTTTTCTTCGCCTTTCATCTTAAAATAAACGGAAAGATTGGTCTGTCCGAAAGGATAACCGTCGTTGTAATATTCGACACGCATAGCGGGCGTGCTTATCTCGTAGCGGTTGTTGCCTTTATCGACGAGCGTTGCGCCTTTGTAGTCGATTTGCCGGTTGTAAGCAAAAAGCGTGGGCTCGTCCAAAAACGCCCCTTCGCGCACTGCCTCCATCCGCACCACATTATCGGAATAAAACGTAAAACGGCTGTTGCCAATCACAAACGATTCGGCGCGAGCGCTGAAAGTTAAGAAACTCATGTTGCATAACACTAAAAAAATAAGGTAGTTTTTCATATTGTATAATTTTTTAAGATTAGAATTTAAAATATTGTTTGGCATTATTGTAGGAAACATTTTCGACCAATTGCGCCAAAAAAGGCAATTCGGAGGCGGGCAACAAACCCTGTTCGACGTCGTTGCCGATCAGATTGCAGAGGATGCGGCGAAAATATTCGTGGCGCGGATAGGACAGAAAGCTCCGCGAATCGGTCAACATTCCGACGAAACGGCTCAACAAGCCCAAAACCGACAGCGAGTTGAGTTGCGCTTCCATACCGTCTTTTTGGTCTAAAAACCACCATCCCGATCCGAATTGAATCTTGCCGGCGATGGGTGCTTCCTGAAAATTGCCGATCATCGTCGCGATCATATCATTGTCTTTCGGATTGAGGTTATAGAGAATGGTTTTTGTTAATTTATGTTGAGATGACAGTCGGTTGAGAAATGTCGAAAGTGTGGCGGCAACATCGCCGTCGCCGATGGAATCGTAACCGGTATCGGCGCCGAGCTGTTCAAACATGCGGCTGTTGTTGTTGCGCATAGCGCCGTAATGGAACTGCTGCGTCCAGCCTTTTTCCCAGTCTAAGAGCGCAAATTCGTAGAGCATACACGATTTGAATTTTGCGATTTCTTCGTTCTGCAAAACATTGCCGTCGGAGACTTTTCGGAAGATGGTTTTGATTTCCGTTTCGGAATATGGGGAAGCATAAAACTTGTCGAGACCGTGATCCGACAGCCGACAACCCGCTTTTGCAAAGTGGTCGTGTCGCGTGCGCAAGGCTTGCATAAAATCGTCGAAACCGTGTATGCTGACGCCCGACACGTCGGACAGTTTGTCGATATAGGCGCGAAAAGCGACGGGCGATTCGACCGCCATTGCTTTGTCCGGTCGCCAAGTCGGCAGGACTTTTATCGGAAACCGTTCGGCTTGCAAGGCGAGGTGATGTTCGAGCGAATCGGTGGGATCGTCGGTGGTGCAGACGGTTTCCACTTTATAGTGTTTCATCAGTCCGCGAGCCGAGTATTCGGGTTGTTGCAGCAGCGCCGTACAATGTTCGTAGATTTCCGTTGCCGTTTCGGGTTTCAGGATTTTTTGGACGCCGAAAGCCGTTTTCAGTTCCAAATGCGTCCAGTGATAGAGCGGATTGCGCATAGTGTAGGGCATTGTTTCCGCCCATTTGTCGAATTTTTCGCGCCACGAAGTGTCTTTGCCGGTGATAAACCGTTCGTCGACGCCGTTGGTACGCATTGCCCGCCATTTGTAATGGTCGCCTTCGAGCCAGATTTGTCCGAGATTTTCAAACTGTCGATCGTCGGCAATCATCTTCGGATCCAAATGGCAATGATAGTCGATAATCGGCTGATTTTTAGCGTGTTTGTGATAAAGATATTGCGCCGTTTCGGTTTGCAAAAGAAAATTATCATCTAAAAAATTTTTCATGATGGTACTGTTTTATTGAATGTGATGGCAAATGTACATAAAATAATTGAAAACAGGAATGATAAAACCGGAAAATTTATTATCTTTGCCGCGATTTTCTAACAGAGAGAATGGACTTTCGGCTTTGTTCGGAAAAGAAAATTATTTGAACAGAAGTCCGCTAATACAAAACACAAACAATGTAATGGATTGAATATTAAATAAATAGAGCAGCGCTCTTATTCTTGACTAATAGAAAACTGGAAATCTTCTTAATAGTGTTGAAGAGTAAGTCCGCGGAGGTTCACGTCGTTTGGCGTGGACTGTTTCGCGCTTATTATGACACTTTGGTTTTCCAGTACCTCTATTAGATAATAAGCACTTACAAAAAAGAAACAGTTCTCGCTTTTTTATTTGCTTAAAAGTTTAAGAGTTGAAAGTTCGCAAACGCTTAAATATTATGGCAGAAAGTAAAAATTTTTATCGTGAGCAAGGAACAACGAATCGTCCTAAAGTCTCCATTATACCGTTAATTATAACAATGCCGTCGGACTCGAAAAGACGATAAAGAGCATTGTATCTCAAAATTACAACGATTTTGAGTATTTGATTATAGATGGCGCTTCGACCGATACGAGTAAAAGCGTCATCAAAAAATACGCAGATAAAATCACTTATTGGATCAGTGAGCCGGATAGCGGCATCTATAACGCGATGAATAAAGGTATCCGTCGGGCAAAAGGCGATTATTTGTTGTTTATCAATAGTGGCGACACATTGTACAACACCGATGTCTTGTCCGATATTTTTGAACAAGTTGCCGCGAAAAACGAACCGGAGCTTGTCTATGGAGATCTGCAGCGGGTATTTCCGGGTGCCCATACCGATATTGTCTCCATGCCAAAAACCGTAACCATGTTTAGAATGATTTATAGCACATTAGCACATCCGGTTACTTTTATCAAAAAAGATTTGTTTGACAAATATGGCTTGTATCGTGAAGATTTACGCATCGTTTCGGACTGGGTTTTCTTTTTGAAATTGATCATCGAACGAAATGTCAGTCAGCTGCATTTACCGATAGTGGTGGCTTCATTCGACATGAGCGGTATCAGTAACCTCAATTATGCGGATACGGAAGCCGAGCGGGAAAAAGCTTTGAATAGCATGTTTTCCGCCGAAATGTTACGAATATTGCATAATTTTCATCGTTACGAACGATTTTATAACAAAAAAATATTCGTCTTTATGCGGCAAATCAAACAACTGATTCTAAAAATAATAAAAAAATGAAAAAGAAATTAGTGTATAATCTTGGAAGCGAAGCCGGTTTCTTTTCCGAATTTAACAATATGATTCTGGCATATTTGTATTGTTTGAAACACAATATCGAATTTGTATTGTATTCAAAAAAGGCAAATTTTGCCATAAATCAGGGCTGGCAAGACTATTTTTTGCCTTTTTGCCAAGAGACAAGCGATGTTCGGCATACAAAATATAACATCAGACTCTCTTGCGATGTTCCGTCCTATTCTTTTTTGGGAAAATGCAAAGTGCTGTATTTTAAAATATCAACACGAACCGATTATTTAACCTGCGAATTGTGGGATAAATTTCACAATCGCAATTTTGAATCCGAATCTTTTTACTGGGATAAAATGAATTTGACAACTAAAGAGTTCGCAAAAATAATGATCCCCAAAATATGGCGTTATAATAAAAAAACGAAAGAATACGTTGCGCAAAAAATCGCTTCACTGCACCTTCCGCAAAAATATATTGGCATCCATATTCGAGGAGGCGATAAATTTCTTGAAGCGGATTGTCTCACAATAGATAAATATATGGACTTTATAACTGCAACAACAAACATAAAAGATATGTTTATTCTAACCGATGATTATAGAATATTTCAGGATTTATCGGAACGTTATTCTGACTTTCATTTTTATACTTTATGCAAACCCGATGCCGTCGGCTATTTTCATTCCGATTTTGTGAAAGTCGATACGAAGAAAAAATATGATGATTTGGTGAATTTATTTGCATCTGTTGATGTGATGAGCAATGCAGATATATTTGTCGGAACATATTCTTCAAATATCGGCATGTATTTGGGCATGCGAATGGAGCAGAATAAATGTTTTGGAATAGACATGGCTGATTGGAGAATATGGTAATTGATAACAGAATAGAAACAAAAATGAAACCTGCAATTATTTGTTTGACACCTGTCAAAAACGAAGCTTGGATTTTAGACAGATTTTTAACTGCCGCAAGTTTATGGTACAGATCTGTTTCGCCATTTAAATATCTGGGATGCCGATTGGGGCAATATCGCACAAAAATGGAGATATCCCTGTCCGCAAAAATACAAAGATCCCAGAAAAATTTGGGAGAAAGCAATCAATATTTGGCTGAAAAAGACACAAAATTACCAAAGTAATATTTGGATACAGCGGATAGACCGATTGTTTAAGTTGATTTATCATTGATATTACCGATAGTGGTGGCTTCATTCGACAAGAGCGGTATCAATAACCTCAATTATGCGGATACGGAAGCCGAGCGGGAAAAAGCTTTGAATTTAGAGTCCTTTCCTAAACCCCCAAATCATCAATACAGACATCGGCAGGCAGAAAAGTATAAGCGCAAGTCCAAAAATGTAAGATTTTGTTGCCTCGCCATCGACGAAATCATCAAGCATAGCCAGCATCAAATAGCAGGAAATAAGCAAAAATACAGTTCCTGTAATTCCGGAAATCACATTATTGCGAAAATACAGATTCGCAGCGATTAACAGCGCAATTCCGCTACATATCAATTTCACTGGTAACGGCGAGCCTATCATGCCGCAAACAAGCAATATGACAAAAAAAGCAGATGGCACGTACTGCCGCAGAATTAATTTAATATCAAGAGTTTT
>JAISUM010000039.1 GCA_031272095.1 Candidatus Symbiothrix sp.
GACCTTGAATATCAAACCGCGCGTTCGAGCGGGGCGGGCGGACAGAACGTCAATAAAGTGGAAACGAAAGTGCAACTGACGCATAAGCCGACGGGAATTATGGTGCAGTGTCAGGTTACGCGCTCGCAGATGGAAAACCGCGAAATGGCGCTGCAAATGCTGCGCAGCAAACTTTACGACATCGAACTGCAAAAGCATAACGAAGAAATCGCCACGCGCCGGCGCACAATGGTTTCGACCGGCGACCGTTCGGCGAAAATCCGCACCTACAATTATCCGCAGGGACGAATCACCGACCATCGCATCAATTACACGATTTACAATCTTTCGGCATTTGTCGGCGGCGATATTCAAGACGTTATCGACAAACTTATTGTGGCGGAAAATGCGGAACGGATGAAGGAAAGCGAGTTGTAGATTTCGGATAATAAATATTATCTATGTTCTTAAACAAATTGTTTGTTTATATCAGAAAAAAACATTACCTTTGCGCCCGAATTATTACTAACAGTTTAAAAAACTCAACAATGACAAAAAGATTAAGTTATGTTGCATGTATTGCAATGGCGCTCGCCGGTTTTGCCTGCGAGACTTTAGTGGATGACACAGGTGGCTACAATGCGAATGAAGACGGTTCTCTGAGCATCGCAGCCCAAGTAGTGAATGACAGTATCGTCGCCGACGTCGAATCGGTATCGGTTCCGGTCAATGGAGAAAGACTCGTTACGGTGGATTATGCCAACGCAGGATTTTCGGTGCATTTGCCCGCAACGCTTGATGCCGAAGATCTGACCGCCGTGAATGAGGAAACGATTGCCGCCCTGCTTCCGACAGCCGGATTAGAGGTGTTGCATTTGGACAAATATGCGTTGGTCTCGCAAGTGGCTGCCGATCCGTCGGATGCAAAAATAGCAGTAGCAGCGGATTTTTGGGGTGAAAAAGAAGGCGTTGCCAACGGCTCGTTCTATTTTGCCAATATTGACAGACTCGCTTTGGAGACTGCCAATACTTCCGAGCTGACCAATCTCCTGAAACAGGCTTTTGTGGAAACAGTTTACATTTATGCCGATCAGGATGTTACGATTACGGGCAGCAATGATGTTACCAGCTCTATTGACATCGATTTCGGCGGAGCAACAGGTGTTATTAAGTCGACAATACCTTGCACGGCAAAGATTGATTTGAAATTAAAGAAAGGATGGAATCATGTTTCCTTACAAATAGCTGTAGATTTAAATCTGACGACCTTCAAAGTAACAGGTAAAATTTCTTTGACGGATGCCGTTCCCGCCGGTTTGTTATGGCGTTACTACCCTTACAATTAACGAGGCTATTCCTCCAAAAATAGTTTTTTTCATAAAGAAGAGGCGGTTCGAAATCACTTCGAACCGCCTCTGATTTTAATAAAAAAAACATCAAAATTTTTAATTTGCTTTTTCTTTCAGCTTTTGGGCTTCTTTCGCCGCTTTGTCGGCTTCTTTTTGAGCATTTTCTACGTCTTTACGGGCTTTTTCGGCGTCTTTTTGAGCCTGTTCCACTTTGGCTTTGGCTTTTTCTGCCTTTTTAGCCGCTTTTTCCGACGCGGCTTTGCTCTTCACCGCTGCATCCGCGATTTTCTTCTTGGCTTTCAGGTCTTTGATCTGTTTTTCTTTCGACGCGATAGCCTGTTCGATTTCCGGATTGCCTTTGTCTGCTTTCAGTTTGAGTTTAAGCGTCTTAATCTCAGAGTTGGCAATAGCGATGTCCCATTTGTATCTCTCACTCAATTCCTTATCGGTCAACGAGGAATTGTCTTGCGCATAGATTGAAACAAACATGCTGTTCAATGCAAACGCTGCTACTAAAAAAAGAATTTTTCTCATGTTGTTTAATTTAAATGTAAATTATTTATACTCAATTGTTTCAAATTTCACTTCCAAATCCACGCGGCGGTTTTGTGCCCGTCCGGCGGTAGTTTTGTTGGTGGCAACCGGTTGCGTGTCGCCAAAGCCGAGTGCGGTCAGACGTTCCGCTTTGATGCCGTGTTCAATCAAATAATCTTTGACGGCTTTTGCACGATTTTCGGACAAAATTTGATTGGATTCCGGTTTGCCGACATTGTCGGTATGTCCGCTGATCGTCAACAGATAGCTTGGATTGTCGTCCATCACTTTGACGATTTCGTTCAGAATCGGATTCGACGTCTTTTTGATGGTCGCCTTACCTGTTTCAAACTGGATGCCGTTCAAAGCGCGTTTGAAGAGTTTGCGCACTTCTTCTTTGATTTCGGGACACCCTTTGTTGCTGACAACGCCTGCCAAATTGGGGCAATTATCTTGATAGTCGGGGATGCCGTCGCCGTCGGTATCTTTCGGACAGCCGTTTTCGTCCAAATGATCGAAAGCTTCTTTCGGCGTGTTCGGGCATTTATCCAAATAGTCGGGAACGCCGTCGCCGTCGCTGTCTTTCGGACAACCGTTTTCATCGACTTCTACGCCTTGCGGGGTGTTGGGACATTTGTCCAAATAGTCGAAAACACCATCTCCGTCGCTGTCTTTCGGACAACCGTTTTCGTCCAAATGATCGAAAGCTTCTTGCGGTGTATTCGGGCATTTATCCAAATAGTCGGGAACGCCGTCGCCGTCGCTATCGGGCGGACAACCGTTTTCATCGACCTGAATACCTGCGGGCGTGTTCGGACATTTGTCCAAATAGTCGGGAACGCCGTCGCCGTCGCTGTCTATCGGACAACCTTTTTCATCTACGGCAACGCCTTTGGGCGTACCGGGGCATTTATCTACATTGTCGGCAACGCCGTCGCCGTCTTCATCAATCGGGCAACCGATTTTATCGACCAAATAACCTGCGATGGTGTTCGGGCATTTGTCTTTTTTATTGGCAACGCCGTCGCCGTCGTCATCTTTGAGTTTGGCGCTTCCGAAGACCAATGTAACGCCTGCTTGCACGTTCAAGCCTTTCATCCGGCTGGGATAAGGGATCGACAACGAGCTTGATTTTAGTTTGCCGAAATACAGCGGGATGTTGTCGACAACAATAAAGGTATTGATCGGACCGAGTTTCAGCTGATAACCGGCGCCCATCGTCGAACCTTTGCCTTCGAGGAAGGAATAGCTGACCATCGGGTTGAACCACTTGCAGGGACGCCAATTCAGAGATGCGATCAGATCTTGATATTGCCCCTGATTTTCGATGAACAAGCGTGAATAGAGCAAGCCAAGACCTAATTTATCGTTAAAGAAACCGTATTCTGCGCCTATATTCAAGCGGGTGCGCAATTTGGTTTTGTAGGCTGTCGGATTGTGCGCGATCTGAAAACCATCTTCTATGGTATTCCCTAAGTTGTCTAATTCATCCTCCAAATAATCTTCTATCGTTGAAAATTCATCTTTCGGAATACCTTCGTAAGCATATTCGGCGTTTGCCGTGATGTTATACAGGTCGTCTGCATTTTTCCATTTGATAAATCCGATATCGGTTACTGCTGCCGACAGTTGCAAATTGGGAATCACTTCGTAGGCGACGCCTATATCTGCACCGAAACCAAAATTGCCGCTGAACAAACCGGCTTTCAGATAGTCTTTTACCTCGTATCCGTCAGGTGCAAACTCAATATTGTCGAAATCGAGTACTTCTTGTCCCGCGTCATTGGTTTTTTCTCCTATTTTCATGAAAGCCGCCGGAATAGCGCCTTTAATGTTGCCTTGCATCTTCAAACGCCATTCCGTAGTGGTCATATTCAAACTGAAATCGTCGAAATGCGATTTGATATTGAATTGACCGGACAGCAGTTTCAGCTTGACGCCCACCGACAGTTTGTCGTCCAAGAGTTTGCGCGAATAGCCCAGCGCATATTCCAAATAAGCCGTTGCGTCGATGCCCAGCGTACTGAAATCCTGCTTGTTTTTTTTGCCGGTGCCATACAACGCAAAACCGAAAAAGTCTTTGGGCAGGAACATATCGGCATAGATTTTTTCGGCAACGTTGAAAGTGAAATAATTACTTCCAGCTTTAAATCCGAAACCCAGCACATTGATCGACCAATCGAAATAGGTACGCGCCGAATTGGAGCCTAATGCGTTGTAAAATTTATCTCTGCCGTCCATCGCATTTTCGTTTAAAAACATTACAGGTTTGCCGTTCTTGTTGAAAATAATATCGTTCATGGACAGTGGTAAACCCATATCAAAATTCCAATTCGGAATGAGTGGCAAATCAATATAGAAATTGTAATACGACTGTAACGCAGGATTGTAAGCATTACGTTCCGTAAGACCTTTCATAAAATAGACCGAATTTGTCTGTTGCGCAACAACTGTCGGCGCCACACACGCCATACACAAGATGACGACTAATTGTTTAATAGTTCTACGTTTCATTGTTTTCTGCTTTTTAGGTGATTATTCTGATGGATTGAAATATCCTTCCATTTTCAAGCCGACCTGCACTTCTGCATAATCCGTTGTTTTGAGCGTAAAGGGCGCCGAGAAATATTTATCGGCATCCGTTTCCGGATTCGGAAATTTTGGATTGGGAGCCGTATCATAGACGATGCGCAAGTATTTTGCCGCCGTCAAATCTTTGATGGTGATGTTGTTTGTTTCGTAAGGCGTGAGCGTGGTCGTATTCGGCTCTAAACGCAGTCTGACATATTCTTCGCCGAGTTCCGATTCGTCTTGTGTCTCTTTGGTATAGACAGTTGCATAGAGCGGAATCGGCAACGTATTGATATAATTGAAGACAAATTTGCCTCTCATATTATCATAGGTCGTGTCGACGTCGGCGGCATCGAGAAAATCCTGCTCAATGATTTCGTCGTAGCGGATACGGGTTTCTTTGTTGAAATGCAAAGGCAAGATCGCCGCAGGGAAGAATTTCACATAACTGTCGCTGCCGAGATATTGCAAGGGCAATTCGGGATTGGCAACGTTCACGTCCACCGTTTGCGTCTTCACAATGTACCGCAAATCAATGGTATCCAACTGGGTCGAAAACATTTTACAGTAATCTTCTTTTTCAGTTGCCGTCATCCAATCAACATTTTTATTGATGTAGAAAATCGAATCCACCGTCGGATGATCGTCAGTCGCACGGTTTAGCTTAAACGCATGATAACCCAATGATCCCGGGTTTTGCGTCCCTTTATAGCTCGTATGCAAGCTGTACAACTCAAAGACCAACGGAATACCCAGATTGGTTTCAACGTCGAAGGTAAATCGCGGATCTGCAAAACTCAATTCCGTGCCGTCGGATAAGTATTCCTGAATCGGCGCTTCGGCTAATTCTTTTTGCAGGCTTAAACTCAATTGATTTGCCAAATCATAATTGAACCATCCCCAAATTTTGAAATCATCCATGTTCGGCGTGAATTTCAGTTCTGCCTTCAAATAGTCGGTGGAGCTAATGTAGGTTGCTCCGTCGCCTCGCAAATGGAAATCAACCACAATGTCTCTGGTGCAATCCAAGATCAGTTGCTCTTGCGCGGTATAAACGGTCGTGCCGGTTCCGCTCTGCAGGGAAGTTGAAATCACTTTCGTGCCTTGAGTCAAAAAATCTTCACTGATGGTCGGGATCGTCAAATCGGCAGACAAGACTGTGATGCCGCCTGCATTTTGGATATTGACCGTCGTTGTAACACTCACATCGATGGTTGCATCCAATTTGGCATACTTGATTTTGCGCAAGTTCGGCTCATCGAATTGCAAGGGAATGGTGTAGCTTTCGTCCCTGATGTCCGTTGTCTCCAATGTTTTTGCGCCGTTTTCGGCATAAAAAGCGGCGACAATGTCGTTTTGTTCAATCAGGTCGGCGACCGTTAAACCGTTCTCCAATGAATCTTGAAAATTTTCAAAATCCTGATTGATTTTTCGCAATTCGAAGTTTTTCTCTTCCATTCGGTACGTTAGCGTAATTGTCTTATCGTCCAGACTATCAATAGATAAGCCCTCTATAGAATTTTTGTTCTTCAGAGAGTCTAAAAGCTCTGCCATCGTAAATCTACTTGTCTTTACCAATGGCATTTCAATTTCACCACCTATCGCGACGGATTTATCCAAATCGTCCAAGTTGATGGTGTCGTCTTTGCATGCTTGCACTCCGCAGAGTGACAGCACCAACACTGCTACAAATAATTTTTGATAGAATCTTCTTTTCATAAGTAAATAAAATTTAATTATTAAAACTCGCTGCAAAGATAACTAAATTATTTTGCATAAAATCAATTTTCCTGTTATTTTTGCAAAAAATTTTCGATATGCTATTTTTCATCATTGTATTTATTGTATATACTTTTATCAATGTATATATATTTAGGAAGACCTTTCGGTTCTTGCCGACGGTGCGAGGTTTGCGAATGGTGTTCTGTGTGGGGTATTTGATTGTATATTTCGCATTTTTGATTGCGATGTTGGGGCGCAACGATTTGGCATTGCTGCTGCAAAAAGTCCTCTATCGCATCGGCGTAGTTTGGATGGGAGCCATGCTCTATCTGACGCTCTGGTTTGTGCTGAACGACCTTGTGTCGCTTGTGTTCCGACGGTGGCGGCGGTTAGCAAATTGGCAGGTATTGGCAGGCTATCTGCTGACGATGGTGGTGTTGACGGCAGGTTATTACCGTTTTACACATCCGGTCGCTCAAAGTTACAATATTAATATTGAAGACGCTCGCCGAGATTTAAAGATGGTAGTGGTCAGCGATTTGCATTTGGGCGTTTCGATAGACAAAAAACGCTTGCAACAATATGTCGCGCTGATCAATGCGCAACAGCCCGATCTGATTTTAATTGCTGGCGACGTGGTAGATAATAATGCTTTGCCGCTCGAAGTCGAAAAGATGTACGAAGAACTTAACTGTCTGCATGCGCCGATAGGCGTGTATATGTGTTTGGGTAACCACGAATATTTGAGCGGCATCGAAAGCAGTTTGGCTTTTTTGCAGAAAACCAATATCACTTTGCTGCGCGACAGTCTCGCCGTGATTCCCGATGTCTGCCGTATTGTCGGGCGCGATGATTTGCAGGGCAATCCGCATCGCAAATCGTTGGCGGATTTGTTAGCGTCGAGCGACACCTCCTTGCCCGCTATTGTGATCGACCACGAGCCGGTGCATTTGGAAGAAGCCGCCGATGCGGGCGTCGCCTTGCAGGTTTCAGGGCATACGCATCGGGGACAGCTTTTTCCGATGAATCTGTTGGTGAAGTCGATGTTTGAAGACAGCTACGGCTATCTGCAAAAAAACAACACACACTTTATCGTAACCTCCGGTCTGGGATTGTGGGGACCGCCTTTTCGGATCGGTACCCAATCGGAATTTGTGGTGATAAATGTGCGTTGAATTTTGATTACTTGCGAAACGCCGACCGCAGTTTGATAGTCGTGAAAACTTTTTTGGTGTAAAGCGGAAAATCGCCTTGCATAATCCAGCTGTAATAGCCCGGATCGACGTTTAGCACTTCTTCTGCCAATCTGCCTTTGTATTTGCCGAAGTTGATCACCTCTTGTTTTTTCTCGTTGTAGATGACACGTCCGGCGAAATCCACATTGTTGTTAAATGCCGAATAATCCGACAGAAAAGCGATATCGTTTTTCAAATCGGGATAGCGATCTAACTGTGCTTGCAGGATTTCGTAGGTGGCTTTCGTATCTGCTTCGGCGGTGTGGGCGTTTTCCAAATCGGCGTCGCAATAAAACTTATAAGCTGCCGACAGGGTGCGCTGCTCCTTTTTGTGGAAGATGGTTTGCACGTCCACAAATTTGCGTTTCATCAAATCGATTTCCACTTCGGCGCGAAGAAATTCTTCTGCCAAGAGTGGAATATCGAAACGATTGGAGTTATAACCTGCCAAATCGCAGCCTTCGATTTGCGCCGCTAACGATTTGGCAATGGTTTTGAAGGTAGGCGCATCTTTCACGTCGTCGTCGCTGATGCCATGCACTGCCGTTGCCTCCGGCGGGATGGGCATTTCGGGATTGATACGTCGCGTTTTACTCTCTTCATCGCCGTTAGGATATACTTTCAGATAAGATATTTCGACGATGCGGTCTGAAACGATATTGACGCCGGTGGTTTCGAGATCGAAAAAGACCAGCGGATTTTTTAATTGCAGTTTCATTCGTTCAGTACCATAGGCATCAAGAGCATCAACAAATCTTCATCCGGTAAGTTTTCTGCCGGAAGGATCAAGCCTGCGCGAGACGGGTCTGCCAACTCTATGATAACTTCTTCTGCGACAATATTGTTTAACAATTCAATCAATAAGTTCCCTTTGAAACCGATGCTCAAGTCGCTGCCGCTGTAGATACAGTCCATCGTTTCTTCCGCCGACGTAGAGAAATCTATGTCTTGCGCCGAGATGAAAATGTTGTTTTCGGTGAATTGCAGTTTGATGAGGTTGGTACTCGAATCGGAGAAGACGGTAACACGTTTCAGCGCATTGGCAAAATTCACGCGGTTGACGGTTACTTTGAAAGGGTTATCGACCGGAATCACGCCGTTGTAGTTCGGGAAACGACCTTCGATCAGACGACAAATCACGGTGAAATGTTCCATCGTGATATAGGCGTTGTTGGAATCAAATTCGATATTGACGTCGCCCGATTCACGCGGCAGGATATTCCGCAAGAGATTTGCCGGTTTTTTGGGCAGGATGAAATTGGCGGTTTCGTTGCCTGTTACGCTTAAATTTTTGAAACGCACCAATTTGTGTCCATCCGACGCCACGAATGTCAGCGAGTCGGGGAAGATGTCGAAATAAACGCCGTTCATCACCGGACGCAATTCGTCTTCGCCGGCGGCAAAAAGCGAATGAGTGATACCCGACAACAAGTCGCCTGCGCTGATCGTCAATTTGACGGCGTCGTCGTTCAATGGCTTGGCGGGGATGTATTCGTCGCCATTTTGCACAACGAATTTGTACTTGCCGTTTTTGTAATAAACGAACATCGTCAATGATGATTCGTCGATTTCAAACGAAACAGGCTGTTCTGGCAGTTCTTTCAGCGCTTCCAACAAATTTTGTGATGGAACTGCGAAAGTGCCTTCGCCTTCTACTTCATTAACTTCGATTGAAGTTACCATACGGGTCTCCGTGTCGGCTGCCGTAATTGTCAATTGATTGCCTTTCAGTTCAAAGAGAAAGCAATCCAAAATGGGTATCGTATTTTTGGATGCGATAACCTTGCCCACTGTTTGCAAATGGCTCAATAATAAATTGCCTGATACTACAAATTTCATATTCGTATAAATTTTATATAGTTTTGAATTTAACTGCAAACGTACATAAAATTTTTGGAATTACAAAACATTTGGCTACCTTTGTTGAATGAAAATTCAATTAATTGTTGTCGGAAAGACTCGTCAAGACTTCGTTTTAAGCGGCGTATCGGAGTTTAGCAAGCGTATAGGACATTATTTGCCTTTTGAAATAATTGTTGTGCCGGACATCAAAAATTCAAAAAACATGCCTGTCGAACAACAAAAAGAGTGGGAGGCGGAACGCTTGTTGAAACATTTTCACCCCAACGATCATGTGATTTTGTTAGATGAAAACGGGAAAGAATATTCGTCGGTGCAGTTTGCGGCATTTTTGGAAAAAACGACGGCGTCGGCAGTCAAAAACACGGTCTTTGTGATTGGCGGCGCTTACGGATTTGCTCCGAGCGTTTATGCCCGCGCACAGGAAAAAATAGCGCTGTCGCAGATGACTTTTTCGCATCAGCTCGTCCGGCTGATTTTTGTCGAACAACTCTATCGCGCCCTGACCATTCTCAACAATGAGCCTTATCATCATGAATAAAATCGGGAGCAAGAGAAGAAAAACCAAGCTTCATAAAAAATCTTCCCGCATTTGTTTGAAAATCTCGTTTTAATCTTGTACTTTTGCATACAAAATCAGAAAAATTCATGGGAAGAAACAAAAACGCAAAAAACGGGCAAGAAAAACAACCCTCTCAAATTCAGTTATTTTTGACCAGTAATGTAACGCATTATCTGATCGGATTGTTGCTATTAATGATAGCAGTGTATGCCACGCTCGCGTTGATTTCTTTTTTATTTACAGGAGCGGCAGACCAGAGCGCCATTGAAGGAGCGTCGCTTTTCGGCAAGATTGCCAACCATACGGAAAACTGGACGGGCAAACGCGGAGCGGTTCTTAGCCATATTTTGATGAACGAAGGCTTTGGAATTTCTACCCTTTTTCTGCTGATTTACACTATTTTTATCGGTCTGCGCTTGATGAAAGCCAAATATTTTCGTCTCTGGCGAAACTTTGTGGTCTGCGCTTTGCTGACTATTTGGTCGTCGGTGGCGCTGACTTTTTTCTTCGGATCTTTCTTTAAAGAAACAGCCTATTACATCGGCGGTAAACATGGTTTTATCGTTTCTGCGCTGCTGACCGATAATATCGGTTATCCGGGTACGTTTTTGCTGCTACTCTTGGTTTTTGTGGTGCTGATGACAATTCTCAATGCCGATACGATTCCATTTTTGCAACGCAAATTTGTCCTGAAATCGAAGCCGAAATCAAAACCGCAAGCGCAACAGCCAAGCGAAGAATCGGAAGACGACTATCAATACGAGCCGCCAAAACCGGTGCAACCGAAGACGTCGGTGGTTATTCCTGCCGTTGAGCCGAAGACAGATACCGGTGGCGTCAAAACCGGTTTTACCATTGCAGGCGGCGATGAAGAACTCCCGACGCAAATTCCTCTCCCGCAGCCTGCTGTATCGACCGCATCCAAACCACTTGCAGTGAGTGATGACGAAGAAAACGACAGGGTGGCAGAACGAATACTCGCCGAATTAGGACCCTACGATCCCAAAGCCGATTTGTCGCATTACAACTATCCGCAAGCCAATTTGCTAAAAACTTATGAGCAAAAATACTCCGTTGAAGACATTCGTGAGGAACAGGATTACAATCAAAACCGCATCATTCAGACATTGAAAAATTTTGATATACAAATCAAATCTATCAACGGAACGGTCGGACCAACGGTTACGCTTTACGAAATCGTGCTGGAAGACGGTATCCGCATCAACAAAGTGCGTAGCCTCGAAGATGATATCGCGATGAGCCTCTCCGCACTGGGCATCCGTATTATTGCGCCAATGCCGGGGAGGGGAACGATCGGTATCGAAGTGCCGAACAAAGACCCGCAAATCGTTTCAATGCAGTCGATTATCACATCCAAAAAATTTCAGGAAACGAAATACGAACTGCCTGTGGCATTGGGACGCACCATTACCAACGATGTTTTTATGGTCGATCTGGTGCAGATGCCACACTTGCTCGTCGCAGGCGCCACCGGTCAAGGCAAATCGGTCGGATTGAACGCCGCTATCACCTCCCTGCTCTACAAAAAACATCCGGCGGAATTGAAATTTGTGCTGATTGACCCGAAAATGGTGGAATTCAGCCTCTATTCGGTCATCGAAAAACATTTTCTCGCCAAACTTCCCGACGCCGAAAAAGCCATCATCACCGACTATACCAAAGTGATTTATACCCTCAATTCGCTCTGTATCGAAATGGACGACCGCTATAAACTGCTCGAAGATTCCAAATCGCGAAATGTGCAGGAATACAACGAAAAATTTATCAAGCGTCGCTTAAATCCCGAAAAAGGACACCGCTATATGCCTTATATGGTGGTGATTATCGACGAGTTCGGCGATCTGATTATGACTGCCGGCAAGGAAATCGAACAACCGATTGCCCGTATCGCACAAAAAGCCCGTGCCGTCGGGATGCACATGATCATTGCCACACAACGCCCGACAACGAATATCATTACCGGTACGATCAAAGCGAATTTTCCCGCCCGTATTGCTTTCCGCGTGATTGCAGCGGTCGATTCGCGTACCATTCTCGATGCGACAGGCGCCAATCAGTTGGTCGGTCGTGGCGATATGCTCTTTTTCAAAGGCAGCGATACGACGCGAATACAGTGCGCCTTTGTCGATACGCCTGAAGTAGAACGGGTTACGAAATTTATAGGCAATCAGCAAGGCTATAATAGCGCCTTTGAATTGCCCGAATATGTCGGCGAAGAAACCGAAAAACCGAATGTCGATATGACGCAATTAGACCCGTTGTTCGACGAGGCGGCGCATTTGGTCGTAGCGCAACAACAAGGGTCGGCGTCGCTGATACAGCGCAAACTGCAAATCGGTTTTGCCCGCGCCGGACGCATCATCGACCAATTGGAAATGGCAGGCATTGTCGGTCCGCAACCTCCGGGAAAAGCAGGCGGCAAACCACGCGACGTTCTGATCGTTGATAATTACAGTTTGGAACAAAAACTCACAACTATTCATAATAATATGCAATGAAAAAAACATATTTAACGGCAATACTATACCTGCTCTTGCCCATTGCACTGTTTGCGCAAAAAGATGCGAAAGCAAAAACCTGTCTCGATAAAGCTGCGGACAGTTTCAGTAAAGCGGGCGCACTGTCGATCCGATTTGATATGCAAATCAAGAGCGCCGACGCCCATTCCGAAAGTTTTGAAGGCACGATAGACGTCAAAGGCAGGCGTTTTCACCTGATTACGCCGGACGTTGAAATCTGGTTCGACGGCAAAACGCAATGGCTCTTACAACGCGATTTCGACGAAGTAACGATTTCGGAACCTTCTGAAATAGAGACACAAGCGCTGAATCCGGCTGTGATCTTGTCGATGTACAAATACAACTGCAACTACCAATATCTCAAAGCGAACAAGGACAGCAAAGGCAGATCCGTCCACGAGGTAGCGGTACTCCCGCAGGCAAAAGACAGTCAGATGTCGAAAATAGTTGTACGGATTGCGACGGCGGACAATATGCCGGTCGGTTTCGATATTTTCTTCCAAAATAAGACGGAAAACCGGATCTGCATCACCGATTATCAAAAGAAAACACTGTCGGACGCCGCCTTTGTTTTTGATGCAAAAAAATATCCGCAAGCAGAAGTGATAGATTTGCGATAGGATAGCCCGTCATTCCGCAGCAAAGTAAGGAATCCACTGATTTGGGATTGATAATATTTTTATATCCTGAGATTCGTCCATGATATTTTGAAACTACAATTGTGTTAATCGTTCTATTTCTTTTCTAATTTCCTCAACCACCTCTTTATTAGCAATTTCGCCTTTCAAACTGAAAACAACAAACACTTTTCCGCCAAATTCGGCTGTGAAATTTGCAAAACTTGCTTTCATTCGTTCAGTTGCCGAATAACCGCCAAAATTTGATTTTGCAGTAACGGGTTTTATCTGTATTCCAATGGCTTTGTCGCCGATTTTTGCAACGTAATCAATATCGCCTGCGTGGTCTAATTCCGCAGGGCGGCAACATTCCGTTAGGAATGCATCCACTATTCCTCAATGGATTGAAAGATATATTGTTCATCATATTCTAAGTCAAAATCCGTTAATATCTTTTTGTATTCATCTAAAAATGAACGCTTTTTATGGTGTTCTTCCTGATTTTCAA
>JAISUM010000058.1 GCA_031272095.1 Candidatus Symbiothrix sp.
CCAGAATAATAATAACCCAATTGACGTTGGCGCCGCACCAAATATATGATAACTCTCACTTTCCATTTCACTGGCATTTACATATTCAGGCATATAGGCAACACCACCACTAATACCTAACGCAAAATCTTCCAATATTAGACTTGTAGTACAGTCATAATCTGTCTGTTTCCAAGCACTCAAAGTCCAATAACCATCATCACTGGTACGGATTTCTGTAAGATGAATCTTTAATTCATACTTTTTAGGTGCTGGCAATGTCTTAATACGAACTGTTTTGCTATAAACATACTCATTATTTCATTCGCTAAATAAAATCGCAGCTTTTTTAAAATAAAATCGCAGCTTTTTTTCGTCTGCCATTTTGTCAGTTATATTCTTTTTTTGCGTCGAAACAGGGGCAGGCTTTTGCAGCAAAATCGCGATGTCCATAGACCCGCGCTAACGGGTATTTTTGACGCAAATTTTCGATCACTTTTTTCAGTCCTTTTCGCTGTGCATCGGTACGGGTATCTTTTGCTTTGAGCGTCGATGCGTCGATGCCTCCAACATAGCAGACGCCTATGCTACCCGCGTTGTGTCCCGTGCAATGGGCGCCGATCTTTGTTTCCGGACGTCCTGCGTGTATAGTGCCGTCCAAATAGACCACATAATGATACCCGATACCTTCAAAACCTCGCGCACGGTGCCACCGGTCAATGTCTGCAATGGTCGTTTCGCGTCCTTCCGGCGTCGCCGTGCAATGTACGATGATTTCTTTTATCTCTCTCATTTTTATGGACATTTAAATACCGTTTAAACAGCTACCGTCAGCACTTCATCCAGCGTAATCACTACCCAATATGCCACGCCTGCTTGCCCTTCGTTCCACGATAACTCATCGAATTTCAGCGTATTGTCGGCGGTATAGTTTACTTGAATAATATCATCAAAATCCGCCGGAATCCCCAACGACATATCCGTTTCGTAATGTCCGGTATTCACTTGATACATTTTTATCCGGGCATTGACATTCAAAGCGCCATACAGCGTCGGCGCCACCTTAAACGAATTACTCGGCATCGAAATTTCGACATATTTATTGCTCGGAAGCATATATGCCTGTCGGTAGGTTCCTCGTACATATATGCCGTTTTGCAGCACCTGCAAGCCTATATCATAACAAGGACTGGTGTCCTCGGATTTCCTTGTCGCGTACTGCCAAGCTATGTTGCTGACGTAGTTTTCAAGGTTATTCAACCGAACATTCAGCGTGGAAATGGTTGCTTCCGCCGTAGCCAACTGATTGGTGATCGTCAGCAGATCCGACGGCTTGACCAATGTTTCGCGGTCGTAGGCGTCAAGCAATTCAAAATCGTCAAAATCCTCTTCGCTTTGCACCGACGCCGATCGCACGAAGATCGCTTGTTGCGACTGCCCATTGTTATACACTAACGACGTCGCCTGTTCGTCGTTGATATGCAGCCAACGACCGATGCCGCCTGCGACATAATAAAGATTGCCACCGACGATCGCCCATCCGCTTGTCCAACTGTTATCAAACGGATGATATTCCAAGCCCGAAAGCTTGATGTTCTCACCGAAAAACTGCATCAGATTGTCTAAACATTCCTTGTAGCTTTCTTGCATAATACGCAGCACATCCTGCGTCAGGGGCATCCCGCCCAATTTCGTAAAATCAATTCTTTTGTGTAACATCTTTTTATGCTTAAATTCCTAATTCTTAATTCCTAATTATTTATTACCTTTGCCAAAAAATTCGCTCATCATGAAACGACTAATTTTATTGACCTTTTTCCTGACGTCAGGAATATGCTCCCTGCCACAGGAAACCCTGATTAACGGCTGCCGTATAACTGTTTATTACAGCAACGATTCTTCCCGTGAATTTACGCCGTGCGGCAATGTATTTGTCGAAACAAATCCCCGCCGTCGTGCCGATCTTTATGTTCGCGTTGTTGCCGATTCCACGCGAGCCACTTACAAAGTATTTCAATGTACCGATACACCGAAAAAATGCGGCGAATGGCGCTTTGTTAACAAGCGTCGCGACGCCGATTTTACAATCAAGTACGTCGCCGAATTTTACGACTGTAGCATTTTCTTTACTTCCAATCGCGCCTCTGCCGGTTTTTTCTAATATATCTTCCATAACTATCCGTTTACCTTTCGTCCAAGCGTTACCTTTCGTTTCCCGCCGCTTGCCGAAAATTCCACCTCGACGCCTGTTACATAATATCGCCCGGTCCTGCTTCCGTCTGTGTCGCGCAGTTCTACCGTATCGCCCGGCTGGCATTGCGGAACAAGCCAGCCTGTAAAGCCACCTTCAAAACCGTCGTAATTCCACAAATTATATTCATTTTGCGCCACCGATGACAGCCCGCTCTCAGATATTCCTGACACGGTTTTTTTTACGACTTCGCCGCCATCAGCGCCGAATGATCTCTTTTCTTTTTTGCCGTCGGGCTTTGTCATCTCCACTTCGATCTTTACCTTTTTATCTTCCTTGCTGACATATTTCAGATCGCTCGTTTCAATATTTACCCGCGTGTCGTAGATTACTGTTTTGCCGGTTTCGTCTTTGTACGGCTCGGATATATGCAGCGTTTTTTCTCGGAAAAAGATATTTGCTTTTGTGTCATCCTGTATCTTCTGCAGAACATCATACATCGTTTGATTAAACACAGTAAATCGGTCGTAGCCGACCTCGTAATTACTTTCAATCGTATATTCGCTCGACACCTGTTTCATCAGATCGTGCAAAATCGCATTCAGCGTCGTGTCTTTGTACTCTTTATTTGCAACCGTCTTTTTCAACCTGTACAGTTCATCTATACAGTCCAGCGTTATGCTGTTATCCTCCGTTTGAATGGCATTTAAATACCCTTTAAACTCGGTCTCCAATTGACCGTCGTAGCCAAGTCGTATTGCCACCGCGTCGCCTTTCTTTATCTTGTCGCGCACGCTTATGGCGTCGTTATATGTCGAAGCCGGACAAACAACGGTCGCCGTGTCCGCCAGATTAAGCACCGACTTCGCGATCTTCACGCTTTCCAGCATCGCCAGTCGGTAACTACCAATCTTTATTTCATATCCCAGTTCGTACATAACTAATCACTAACCACTAATCACTAATCACTAACCACTAACCACTATATACCGTCCTGCACTCCCGCGATCCTTCCGGCTGCCCGAAACTGATCCACAAACTCCAACACCGCGTCGCGTTCTGCGCTATCGCTGTAACCGCCCTGTTTGACCACCCAAAACGATATGCCGTTTCGGTAGCGTCCTGCCTCCGTGTCTTTTTGCCACAGATATACCGGAATGGCGTCTTCCGACTGCGTATATATAAAGGTATCCGGAGCCGTCGATTCCGACGCATTATATATATAGGTCAATGCGCGAAAGTCCCCATCCGTAATGGTAAAACCGCCGCCGAACTTCGCATTGATGGCATCCTGCAAACTTGCCACGGTCGGCTCAATATACAGTTCCGTCAGCACATCGGAACGATAGGCGATAAAAGCGTCGTAAGTCGTTTTTATCGCCTTGTAAGCCGACCGAATAAACGTCATCACCACATTCACCATCCAAAGAGCCGGAAACGTTAACATCATTGCCAACCTGTCAAAATTTATCGTGTATTTACTCATAACTCTTAATTCGTAATTCCTAATTCCTAATTCCTAAACAAGCTCCCCGGTCCAGTTGTAAATATCCAACTGAACGCCAGCCACCTTCTGCGTCTCCCACCATGCGGTAAAGTCGGCAAGATCGGCGCTGTCGTCCAATGGGACGATCTCCCCGCCTTGCAACATCCCCACTTCCAAGCGCACAGCGCCATTTCGTTCCGCAGAAGCAAACACCCACAAATCAACAATGTATTCTGAAAACTCACGCGAATGTTCCGCATACCAATCAATGGTATAAGGACGCATAGCGCGGAAATAGGTGCTCACATCCGACCGCATTTCGTCGTATAGTTTTTCCATTACCCACACGCCAAACGCGACACAATAAAACAGGATTGATTCCAAGGTTGTCGGCGTAAAATTCGCGTCAAACGTCGCACCTTCCGTCAAGCCATATTCCTCTTTGACCGTCGCATCTGCTACAAACTGCGCCGTCATTTCTGCTTTGATCTCACTAATCGTTCTTGCCATAACTCTTAATTCCTAATTCCTAATTCCTAATTATTTATTCGGCGCCCAAAACGTTGCTCCCGGCGTCAGTTCTTCCGTCAATTCCGTATCATTCGCGATCGCAATGGTCATCGCCATTGCCGGATCGCCGTAATGCTCTATTGCCAGATCAATAAGGCTCTGACCTACCTTTGCTTTTATTGTCATAGTTACTAATGTTTTATTTTTTCGTCTTCTATTGCGCTAAAATCTTCCTTGTCAACGATAGTTGCCAACTGCGCCACCATCGTGCTTTGCAGGGCTGCGCCGCCGTCTTGAACCGCCGGTACCGCGTTTTTGATGGCGTCGATGATCCCATCCACGCGGGCAGTCAGCTTGTCAAGCTGCTTTTTCAGTTCAGGCGTGTTGGTTAGCCCACCATTGGCGCCGCCATTGATGATGATATTATCGACTTCCGAATATTGGATCACTACCAAATTATTCAAGCTGCTCGACAAACAGGCAACCAATACGACCGATCCGACCTTCGGCGCAATGACAATCTGTTTTTTGTCGTCGCCTATCACCGACGTCAATCTGACGTCCGTCAGCACTAATTCGTCCAACTGTACCGAGCATTTTGCGCCCGCGACAGACTTCACTTCCGCCAAAAAAACAGTCGCCTCGCCGCTGATCGGAGCCGAGCCGGTGGCAATCGCCCTTATTTTTCGCTTAATTTCGCTGTATTTATCCATAATTCTCAATTCACAACTCAATTCACAACTCAATTAAAAGTTCATATTCATCATCGCTATACAGTTTCAGCGAAAAACTTTGCAGATCCTCGCCGATGGTCGCCGGTAACGACCACGAATCTATCATACAGCGGCTTATACGCAATGTTGAAAACGGCTTTCCGATCAAATAAACAGGGCGCCGTTCTTCGCAAAAGTTGCGCAACTGCATCAGGTCATACTCTTCCCAGACGCTCGTTTCGTCGGTCGTGATCAGACCGGAAATGGTGATTTCATAGTCATCCTGTTGCCACAGTTCTTTGATCGAACCGCGACGCGCTTTCTTCGGATCCACTTTCAGCACATTGCGCCGGACAATCGTGTTGCCGCCGGAAATTTCAATGGTCGGCTCAAGTGGAAAGTACCACTCTTTTCCGTCCTCCCAACGCATCCCGATGGCGTCCTGTTCTGTCGCCAAAGTCGTGAAAGCATCTGCTTTCCGATTCTGATCCGATACCGATGTCTTATAAAAAATCAAGCCCATAATCCCTAATTCCTAATTATTATTTCCTAATTATTTATACTCCGCATCTAAATGAATATCTACCCTATCGCCGTCAAGTGTTACCTTGCATCTCTTCACCCGCATACCTTCGCGCTCCATTTCTTCGATGATCGTCCGGCGCATCGCTTCCCCACTGTGCCCGTTGATCATGTCGGTGATCCCGCATCCGGATCTCGGCTGTTCCTTAAAGGAGCCCTTGTCCGCATACAGCAAAAGCACCTGATTTTGACGGGTCGTGTCGGCAACGTCCATTGTCTTTTTCCCGCCAACCGTCTTCATCAGCATCTTCCCTTCTTCTCTAACAACAATCCCCCTCATAATTCTCAATTCTCAATTCACAACTCATGCCGCCGTCTCCGCTATTCCTAACACCCGCGCCAACGATTCAGCCAACTGATCCTCTACCGTCCGGCGACTTTCACTGTAGCCCGCCGAAGCGTTCCATGTACCAATCATCGAAGTGATGTTGATGTTGACCGATTTGACGCTACCGGCGCTGCTGCCTGCAGAACTTCCGTAACTGTCCAAATCGCCACTGATATTGCCGCTCGAATCGCTGCCGTCAATAGCCGGACTTCCGAAAGCATCGGCGCTGACTGCTTTTTGTGAAGATTTCGCCGCCTGTTTGCTTGATTCATTCGCAAGGTTTTTCGCAAAGTTACCGCCGATGGCGCCTGCCACTTTCGCACCTGCTCCCAGCGCATTTTTAGTAGCAGAAACGCCCAATCCCGCATCCGCAATAGCATAAGCGCCGGATTTCGCATCGCTCCAAGCGCCTTTGAAATCACCTTTAAACAGCTTCGACAAGGCGCTTCCAAGCTTTCCGATACCTTCCAATAAGGTTGATATGCGATCAATAACATATTGCTTGATGACATTTCCGAAACCTTTCATCGTATCCCACACGGTCAATAAGACCGCCCGAAATCCTGCAAACTTATTCCAGCAAACAGCGACAACCGCCACTAATGCGCCCACTCCGGCAACAATCCAAACAATCGGGCATCCGTACAGCGACGTATTAAACAGCCATTGAACGGCGGTCGCCACCTTTGTCCAAACAGTTGTCGCTTTTATCCATTCCACCGCCGATTTTAAAACAGGAGACAGACCGGTATATATCGTAGAAAAATCCGCCAATGCTGCCAATGTGCCGGTGATCGCTCCGGTCATCACGCCCAAAACGCTTGTGAAACTGAAACAGCCGATTTTTATGTTGTCGATCCACGCCTTAAATCGCGACATCCGTTCTGTGAAGCCGCCCATAATAACGTCCGCCTGTTCGTAGGCGACATTAGTTCCGGTGATAGCCTGCGTCAACTCTTTTTGATACTGCGCCGAACTGATCAGCGTTTGGGCGCCCTGAATGTTCGCCGCTCCAAACATCGCCGCCAACACATTAGCGTCGCCCCCTACCTTCTGCAATTCGGTAAGCCGGTCGGCTAACGGAACGCTCTGATCTGCTACCTTTTTCATATTTACGCCATAAGCCGATAACAGATCCGATGCTTCTTTGGTGATGCGACTGGGCGCCGACATCTTGATCAGCACGTTGCGGAGCGCCGTTCCCGCCTCAGCGCCTACCTTTCCGCCTGCCGCCAACGCCTGAAGCGCCGCGTTGGTTTCTTCGATAGACACATTGGCAATCTTTGCCACGCCACCGGTTACTTTCAATGCCGATGCAATGTCGGAAACTTCGGCGGCGCCTTCCTTCGCTCCGGCTGCCATCGCATTCATCATGCGTTCCATTTCGGAGGCGGCATGCATAGGATCATTCAGATCAACGCCAAATTGCAGGATGGAAGTGGTAAGGGCATCGACGGCTCCGGACACATCGCCGCCCATCGTTTTCGCCAAGGTGCTGGAATACTTTCCCATCAAGCCGAGCGCCTCCGCATTTTCGCCAATCTGAGGACCTAAACGGCTCAATATGGTCTGAAACATCGAAAGGTTATCACCGGCGTCAGTGCCAAAAGCGGCGGAAAGCTTCTTTGCCTGACTGCCAAGCGCCGATAACTCTTTGCCGGTGGCGCCGGTGATCGCAGACACTTCGCGCATCTTCGCATCGAACCGGGCGCCTGTATTCGATAAATCTTGAAAAAAAGCATTTACCTTGCCAAGCGACATAGTCATCGCCTGCCAGTCTATCGGCTTCAGTTTCTTCAAACAGTCGCCAAATTTACTGACTTTCTTAGTCGCATCATCAACCCCGGTTTTCAGCTCCTTCAAGGGCTTTCCAAAACGATCAACGATCTCTATTGGTACGCTTACTTTTGTTTCTGCCATTGCTTTTTATTGGTTTTTTACTACCTTTGCACTATGATTATACTCGAATATCTATTGATGGGCTTGCTTGTCTTGCTTTGCAGCGCCATAACAGCGTTTCTGCTTTTTTGCCTGATCGCTTTTGTCGGCGCCGCCTTGCATTCATTTTTTCTTTTTCTTCGCCCCAAACATCGCCCCAAGTAACTCCGCCTGTTGCCGTAGCCGCCAACGCTCTAACCACGTCGCCTGTGCTGCCGCCTGTGCAAATTCCATCTCGCTCATCCCTTCCGTTGTCCGGTGCAAATTAGACTGAATCAAGGCATCCAAAATCAGAAATTCACTGTCCGCATCACCGACGCTTTTATCTCTGATCTTGAATGCCTCTATCAGTTTTTTATTTCAGCCGTGATCTCATCGCGAATGCCTCCCATCTGGGCAACTATCGCTAACGTTAGATACACGTCCTGTCTGATCTCCTCATCACCTTCAACCCAGCAGCCTTTCAGCATCTCTCCGGCTGCAACAATTTCATCCGTCTTCGACAGCTTATTCACGCGCGACATCACTTCTACACTTGGGCGCTTCACCTTACAACTGTAGGTTTCGTCCCCGTCTCTCACTTCAATTATAACTTCTTTTTTTGCCATTGCATTGTTCTTTATTAAGTCGATTAAGCCTAATTCCTAATTCCTAATTCTTATAATCGAATATTTCTTCCAAAACTTCCTTCACCTCCTTCGCCAATTCCTCCCGAAGTGTCGGATGGTCGCCCATAAACTGACGCTTCGGTATGGTGATTTCCAACACGCTGCCTGTCTTTTTCGACGCCTTCAAGTTGGCGCCCATCCACCGGCGTTGCTTGTCGGTTACTGTCTGACGAATCACGCCGCCCTCGTTGTGGATCCGGCTGTAGGGCAAATCGCTTTCGATCACCACTTCGCCGCCGCCTTCGCTCACCACCCGCATTGAGTTCACAAGCGCTTTCGATTGCTGCAGGATCTTCGTGGCATGTGGCGCGTTCTTCGCCACCTTGCGCGGATCCCACCGCTCCCCAAAATAGCCCTGACGGTCGAAGTTCTCACGATACAGTTCTATCGCCTTCACCCCCATCTCGTGAGGGATCCGACTGTCAACTGCCTCCTCTAACGCCGCCGACCATCGCGCACACTGCGCCGCAAATTCTTCTACTGTCATACTACATCACTTTAAATCATACGTCAGCACTATCACCTTCGATATTGCTATTATCGGCGATACCAAAAGAAACAGCGCTAAACCAATGAGTTCTAAAATAATTTTCATTCTTTTCTTTGTTATTTAATTTATTTGTATTACCTTTGCATTCAATTTTAATGCTTCGTTACTGATGAGTATCTTTGGCTCTGTAACGGGGCATTATTTATTCTACTCTTGTAACTTCCTAAAATATATCTTGTCTATATCTGCTTCATAACCATCATACCACCCTGTACAAAACATTATATGTTGTATTATCTGTCTTGTTTGTCCGACCATCACTATCTCATCGCCTTTTAGGCCAACAATTAAATATGTGCCAGTTGTGTCCTTTATCCTGTAGCGACTCTTAAAAAATTTCTCTAAATTAGGGTCAAAAAAATTTACTGTCCTATTTTTGCTCCTAAAAACAGCATCTCTTGCATATTTTATTATTTTTTCCTTTTGTATCATTCTTTTCTTTGTTATTTAATTTATTTGTATTACCTTTGCACTGTGATTGATTTAAGTTCTTGTACGGGTCGATGTAGGACTCCGAGATTAAATCAATCACTTTTGTTTTATTACATACGGCTGTTCATATCCGTATTTTGATACTTCCATAAGTATTTCATACTTATTTCCGTAAAATTCTATTTCGTACATATTGTATCCAATTACTCCCCTTTTAACCTTTGCTAAAAATTTCCGCCGCATTACCTCATCGGTTAAATCGTACCTTTCCCCCAAATACTCATATAAAACACGTTTTCCCATGTCTATTTTACGGTCTGTAATCAGTTTCGCAATTACTTTCGATTGCCAAGTAACAGCGTGATTTAACGCCCTTCTTAACGATTTTTTGCCTATGTGTAACGCTCCTGTACTTAAACTGGAATAACCAATCGTATAACCTCCATCAGGTATTGGCGCAAGATATTCTTCCCTTATTTTCTTACTGAAAAACAAAGATGCCTCCTCATTCCCCTTTCTCACATACGCCGCCCGATCCGTAAACACCTCCCCTGTTCTGGCGGGGTTCCCCTCCAATCCCCGCGACGCCTTCAACTCCGGCAGCGGCTTCACCTCATCGTTTTCGTCAGTCCATTCGTGTGGCGTCTCCTTACGATAAGTGCCTACCATCGAACATTTGCAGCCCCAAACGTCCTGTTTATCCCATCCATCCCAGTCCTTCGGGAAAATCTGATTATAGTACGGAATATGCTCCGCACGCTTTTCGATAGATACCGACGGCAGCCACTTGATACGCTCAAAGCCACCGGCTTCGATCTCCTCCCACTGCTTGGCGCGGCGGCATCGCTTCGCTACCATAGCCTCCTCTGTATATTGCCACCGGTTAAACCGGTCGATCATCTTTTCGCGTCCTGCCTGTTTGTCGGCGTCTTTGGCGGCGTCTTCCTGTAGCAGTTTGTCGCAAACAAATGACTTGTACGCGGCATAGCGCGTTACATTCGCCCGGAACAAATCAGCCATCTCACTGCCTCCTGCCGCAATCTCCTTGCTGTACACATTCGCTACCTGTTTTTGATACCCTTTTGAATACTGTTTAAACGCCGTTTCAACGCTCCATTTTTGAGCATCTACCGCCGCGCTTAAAAACGCCGGTTTCCCATTTCCTTGCAGGAAGTGGCTCCCACACGTACAAGTCTTCGCCCCGTGTGGCAGGCTCAATCGAAAGGGTCAAAGTCCTCATAACCAAGTCGCTCTATCCCCCTCTCCTTCAGGGAGGGGACAGCAGAAAGACCCACCGCATACTTGTCGCTCACCGGTATCCCAAATTTCTCCGTGATCCATTTCGAATCCACCTCTTTATGCGGCAAAAGCGCTACTACCTGTTCCCACAGTTGCTCGTTGTTCTCAACAGCCGAAAATCGGAATGTTAAGCCCGCAGCATTCACTATACCCAGCCGATCAAACGCCGGAAGAACAATTCCGTTCATGTAGTTTTCGACCATTCGGCGGTCGCTCTCTACCAACCGATCTAACATGTCAATGCTCGACTGTTCCTTCGACCGGTTGCCGTTCTCCGTGTCCTGACCGATAATGGCGCCGCTGATCAATAAGCATACTTCGTCGTTGCACATCTTGATCAGATTCTTGTACACGTCTCCATTGGTCGTTACGCCTGTCGCAAACTGCAAATCTTCCGACTGATCAATGATAAACCAAGCTGCCGCGCCCATATCACGCATCATCGCTTCGGCACGTTGCAACATGCCTTCATCTTGCGTCTGCGTCTTGATGTAGCGTGGCGGGATGCCGTATATCTCGCACAGTTCCGACCAGCACGACATGCAAAACTTCTTGAACAACATCACCGTAACTGCCTTCTGCAACAATCCGAGATGATCGCTGTTGAACTCAAGCAGATAGGTGCCGTATTCCTTTAACTCACGATAGGCAACCGTCGTGTCGCCCGAATAGTCAGGATAAAACAAACCATATTCCTGCACAACATTCTTGCGCGGAATCAAATGGATATTCCACGTATTGCCGCCAGTGAGCCCAAATTTATTTTGAATAAACACAAGCCCACCAAAAAAATCCGAAATGTCCCCGTCACCAGCGGCGAACGCCGCTGGTGACGGTGGAACGGGCGGAGATTGCGGTGCAGGGGCGCGATTTATCGCGCCCCTGCATTAACCATTAACCACTAACCACTAATCACTCACCACTATTTTCTGTTTATTCCAGATGTAGATGCCTTTCGGGAGGTTCATTTCGGAGGGGATGCCGGTGCCGAGGTAACGTCCGTCGATGCCGAAGATGCGGTTGTCGGCGGGTTTTTCTACACGGATGTTGTCTATCGCCGATGTGATATCCATTTTCAGCACCTGGAAGTTGTTGAAGGCGCACCAGTCGGTTGACAGTTCGGTGGCTTTTTTCAAGCCAAGTGTGAGCGTGCCGTCGGTGATTTCCACCAAAATCCAGTTGGAAAAATTGTAGGTGTTGATGTTGAACAGCGAATTTACCTGCGCCAGCGTGCCTGCATACGAACTGCTGTTGTAGGGATGCGCGTAAAGCGACTGCACATAAAGTTCGTCGGTGTTAGCAAAAAATGTGGCATACTGGCGTTCGTTGGCATTTTGATAACCGGCGCTGTTATCGTTCGCGCCCGCACGATACGCTGCCTGCACGCCCACCAAATAAAATCCGTTTTCCAAACCGCTGACGGTCTGCGAAAAAACGAAAGTGGTGTCGTAAAACTCGCCGCAGCCACTGCCTACCGCCGTTGGCATCGTGCCTTCCCAGCCGGCGGGTGTAAGCGTGGTGAACTGTTTCGGGGTAGAAATCAGCGAGGTTTTGTTGGCGCCGAGCGCAATATTTTGCGTAAGGTAGGTTTTCAAATGATTGAGCAGCACTTCGGTTATCGAGTCGCGCTGTTCGATGCTGTAGGAGGTGTTATTTCTGATAAGCGTTGCCTGACTGATTTCGTTTTGCAAATCCGCCGCGCCGCTCATATTGGCGTGATACACCGCCTGCGCCCGCGTGATGGCATAACTAAGTTTGCGGTTGGCGCTCGTTACTAATTTATTGACTGTCAAATGAAAATCGGCACTTGCACTCGCGCTGTAATAATCCAAAAAACAGACCGAATAGACGCCGCTGTCGGCGAGGACGAGGTTGCTGAGGGTATATTCGCGTCCGGTGGCAAGTTTATTGTTTGGCAATGCCCACGCCCAAGTGCCCGAGCCGCTCGTTGGTGTGAAAGTAACCGACGCTGCCTGCGAGGCAACAACGTTGTTGCCGGTTTGCGTGCTGCCCGAACTGATTTTGTATTTTGGCGAAATGGCGGGAACACTGTGGGTTTCGTTTCGCAGGATTTCAAATTCGGCTACGGAGGCATAAGTACCCGAAATGGCTGTCAGTTTGAAATAACGCGCCTGAACGGGCGTAAAATACACTTCGCCGGCGTAGGGCAACCACGTTCCGCCCGAAACGGCTTGCCAGGTGGCGCCGTCGGTGCTGACCGAAAAAATGTATTCGCGGATTAAGCCGTTGGTCGAATTGTCCATTCGCGGAATGGCAAGGAAGCCCGAAATGGTGTAGGTGGCGCCCATATCAACGGCTATCCAGTGGGGCGCGGTGCCTGCCGGACTGCTGTATTTGGAATGCCATTTGGTGTTCCAGTTGCCGTCGATGGCGTTGCTGGCGGGCGACGATTCGCTGCTGGTTTCTTCGCTGCTTTTGCCGAAAATTGACCAGCCCGTTTTCGGTACGCGGGTGTTGGTGGTGGGCGTTTCGCGGGTTTGTCCGGTAAGAAAATTGATGTCGAATTGCTGTTTGTAATTGAAGGTGCAGGTCGTTCCGCTGAAAGTGATGGGGAACATAATTGTTTTCGATTCAAACAAAGCGGGGTCTTGCCAGCGGTCGCCTACGTAGAGGTAGGTTGTTTTTTCCGTTCCCTGAATGGTGAGGATGGATGCTGCCTGCGTGTCGTAGGTGATGCTGTTGCCGATATTTGTCTGCGCCGACCAGCCGCTGGTGAGCGAGGTAGAATACGAGATGGTTGCCTGATTGGGGTCCCAGCCCGTACAGCGCGACGAAATCAGAAAATAAGTATTGCCAATGCGGACAATGGCGGGCGCTTCGCGGGCGGCGCCGTCGAACCGTGTGAGGCGGGTAGAATTTATCACGTCCAAATAATCGGTCGAAAGTTCAAAGAGTGTCAGGTTGGTGTTTTCGTCGGTGGTAGAAACAAAATACGCTTTGCCGTCGGTGTCCTGAAAGACGTTGCAGTCGCGGCTTTTGATGCCCATCGGACGTCCGCCCCAGTGGAAGGTGTAAAGCCCGTTAACCGAGTCGCAGACGAAAGACGCCGCTTCGGACGATGCGTAATTATCGCCTTCGTAGTGGCACCAGACCACGAATTTGCCTGTCGAGGGACAGCGCAAAAGTTTTGGACGTTCGATAAAACGGCTGCTGCTGTAAGCGGAGGGCGGGATGATTTTTCGCTCAAATTGCCAGTTTTGAAGGTCGAAGGAGGAATACAGATTGACGCCCGCGTTCCACGAGGTACGGTCTTCGCCCACCATATACCATTTGTCGCCGACCTGCAAAAATCCCGCGCCGTGTGCCTGTACTGCGGAATTATTGTTGGTGGCTTTCCACAGCGCACCGTTTTTGATGGTAATCCATTCGGAGGGGCGTGTTGCCGCATACGTTGTTTTCGCATTGGTCAATGCCGTAACCGCCGATGCTATGTTGCTGCGCTGGTCGGTGGTGCTGTTGTAAACCGCCTGCGCAGTGGCAATCGCCGTCAGAAAAGCAGGTCTGCCCGGATAATTGGTGGTGTTGGCGTATAAATTTGCCTCTGCAATAGCGTTTTTCAATGGTTCGTATGCCGTATAAATGTCGGCTGCAAGTTCGTTGGCGGCTTTCAAAGCATCGTGCGCTGCCTGCAAATCATTCTGACTGACAGTGGTCAGATTAATGGCATTGGCAGTGGTCAGCGCCGCATTCAGTCCCGCATAATTGTAAAAACCGCACATTCCTGTTCGTGCTGCATTTGTCTGTGCCAATGTTTTTTGCGCTGCAAAATCCATTTTCAGCGCCGATAAAGCATCGTAATAAAGCAGTTTTACAAAATCGACACAAAGCGCGGCATTATTATAAGAATAAGTGCCGCTTGCCAAATAACCAACGCTGATACTTCCTGCTGTTTCGGCGCTAATGTCAAAGAAAACACTGTCCGTCAGCCAGGAGTTTTGTACAAAAAGTGTTTTTGTGCCGTAAGTAGCGGTGCCACTGGCAGGTACAAAACCAAAACGGCTTTCGCTCATTGCTGTTGCGTTGCGGTTATTGACGGCATATACAAGGGCGTATCTGCCTGCGGGCAATGTTACCGCCTGCGTATAAGCCAGCGTTGCACCCCAGCCCGCGTTAATCACTATACAACCGCCACTTGCGCCGTCATATCCCGAAGCGGGAATACTGTAGCGCGTTCCATTGAAAGTAGCCGCCGTACCATATTGAAAAGTAGCGGAAAGTGAGTTGGAAGCCGAGCCGTGTGTCCAGCCCGACACCTCGCTGAGCGTACCCGAATTGAGTTCGCCCGTTGCGCCCGCCGCATAATTGAATGAAACATCAAAACCCGCATTTGTCAGGTAATTGTCTGTTACATCGGTCTGTGCCGCCGACTGAACATTTGCCGCGAGCCAGAAAATAACCGTACAGGTCATTGTAAAAATAAAAGATTTATGTGCCATAAGTCAAATTAAAATTTAAGTTTGAAATTTTCGGCAAAGATAAGGCATTTTTTTTATTCAAAAAATAGAAAAACAGTTCAAAAAGAGGGGGGGAAAGGTCAAAATAGTGATTAGTGATTAGTGATTAGTGATTAGTGATTAGTGGTGAGTGATTAGTAATTAGTGGTGAGTGATTAGTGGTGAGTGGTGAGTGGTGAGTGAGTAGTGATTAGTGGTGAGTGTAGGGGGCGCGATTTATCGCGCCCCCGAAAAGACCTCATTTTTACCTCATCACAAACAAAACAACCTCAGTAGAAATGCAGTCCTCACCCCCCGACCCCCTCTCCGTGCCGGAGAAGGGGAGCAGAGAGTGCGGATTTGACGCAGATTCTTTGCCTTTCTTGCCTTTGTGGTAAAAACAGACACCCTTATTCCTGTGGGCACCCTTAGTAGCTTGGAGTTGAATGTCCGCAATTTTTTACCCTTATTCCCTTATTTTCAAAAGATTAATAATGGAATAAGGGCTGGATGATGGAGCTTTTTATATCCGGCTACTAAGGGAACCTTAATAAATAAGGGTTAACATAATCATGGCAATCATATTAATCTTATGAAAAACCTGTATGGAGCATAGGAACAATCAAGCACAGAGAGGGGGCTGGGGGTGAGGAAAAAAAAATAACTTTTTTCTCTAAAAAATTTGGTATTTAAAAAATAATGTGTATATTTGCCGCCGAAAAAGAATTAATTTGAGATGAAAAGCGTTTTAGATAAGAGAAACGGTTCTGCACTGTTCGCCGTAAAAGGGTTCGCCCCTCTTACCGATTTTTTCTTGTTGATAGTGAGCAACTTGATTCTTTCCATTCAACTGCCTCTTCTCACCGCCCCTCCATCCGCACTCAATACAATAAACAAATTATAAGATCATGATGAAGAAAAAAAGTTTATTAATTTTTGTATATTGCGCCTTTGCAGTCCTTGCCGCCCGCGCCCAAGTCAATATTGGGACGCCGAAAGAGGCGCATCGTGCAGCAGTGCTGCACATGGGTACGTCGCTCACTACCGGACTCCCCGACACGCTGGGCATGAAACTGACGGTCGTCCATCTGCCCGATACGGCGCATCTCAATCTCGGACCTCCGGGTAGCGCACTCTATTTGAGCGACATCGACGAAGCAGCGATGGGAATGGTCGTTTACAACCTCAGTGGCGACCCCTGTGGTACGGGAGGCTTGACGCCCTGTCTGTATGTCTGGAATGGCGGCAACTGGATGCCGCTCGGATGTTCTTTCCGACAACCGACCTACAGCGGCGCTACAGACTTCTCGATTTGTCCGGGCGACAACGATACGGATTATTTTCCATACGATGCGGCATACTCTTATACTTGGTCGCCCTCAATAGACAATTCGACGGTCGGCGGACCGACGAATTACAACGTGTCGATCACCGACGCTGCCGGCTGCAGCACCACGGTGGCGGTTACGATCACGGTCAGAAGCGATTGCGGCGTTATCCCCGCCAATGCCCCAACGATCTCCTGCGCAAATATTAAATTACTGTAAAAACAAACACACACCAAATTTATGAAACAGAAAAATTTCCTTCAGATTTTGCTCGCCCTCATCTTTCTTGCGGGCTTGAGCGACGCCGTCTTCGGGCAAACTCAAAATCCAAGACAAAGACGTGGACGAGGCATTGCAGCCGATGCGGCAAAAACAAATGCCTTGCGGGCGGCAACGGCTACAACAGCATATTCATCAGTAATTCTCGACTTTTTTGTTGAACTCGACTGCAAAGACGGCACCTCGCCGAACACAAGCACTTACGACGCCGACAGAGGCAATTCGGAAGCGAATCCCTACCTGATTAAAACCGCTGCCGACCTGATGTATGTAGCGGAAATTGTTAATTCGGTGAGTTATAATTATGATTTCTCCTCATCCCCTGTTAACGCCTCTTTCCGCAAATACTTTCAAATAGTCGATTCCATAGACCACAAAGCCAATATTATTGACCTTACGGATTCTATCTGGAAACCCATAGGCGACCATATTATTACTTCCGGCGAAAATATTGGCAGAGGTCATTTTCAGGGGATATTTGACGGAAGCAATGTATTAATCAAAAATATGAAAATGACCAATGCGTCTTTAGATGAGTGGACAGCGTTGCCGCCTCAATCACAATACCCTTGCGTTTCCGGCGAAAACATGAGAGGACAAGGAGTGATGGCTGTACTTGGAATGTTTGGCTGCCCTACGCTGCCAGAGGAGTGTGGATCGGCGAACGCGGATACCATCATTATTAAAAACATCTATCTTTGGAATGCCGCTATAAATATAGATTCAGCGTTCAAGAGTAGACAGCTTCCCACCAATCCCGAGGCTCAAAGTATAGAATTTGGTTTATTGGTAGGATTTCCACAATACTATGGCATTATTAAAATTGACAGTTGCAGGGTAGAGGGAACAATGACTCTCACTGACGGCGGCGACTATAATGAGATTTTTGGCATCGGAGGTTTAGTGGCAGATTTATGGGTAGGAGGCGAAGCCCATATCAGCAACACTTTCGTCAATGTCAAAAATATGACTATTGATTTACAAGATAATGAAGCCCATTATGGTATCGGCGGATTTATCGGCAATTTTGAAGCATCAGATGCGACTTTGGTCAGTGAGTTTCGTAATTGTGGCGCCCGCCTGACAGAGGCAACTATTAAAGGCGGCGATTTTATGAATGTCGGCGGATTTATGGGAAATTCCTATACAAATGTCGATTTTTATAACTGCTACGCAGTCGGACATATCAAAGAAGACAGCACCGGCTACGGAATATCAGGTTTTTCTAATTTATGCTCTGATGGTACTGATGCAATATTCAATTTTTATAATTGTTATGTGGCGGTAGAGATAGAACAGGATACAATTCCAACAGACCTCGGTTACGAAAGCGCATTTAGCGGCTGGGCAGTTTTTGACGACGCTGGGTCTGATTACCATCAATATTGTCATAATTCTTATTATCTTTCGGAATGGCAAGTGGGTGGCGCTGACCATTGGACAGACGATTTGGGATGGGAAGCATATACTACTCCATTCGGAGCCACCGATGATGCCATTGAAACAACAAATCTTGCTCCCTGTGATAATCTCGATTCCGGGCAAACAAAAGAAGATATGATGTCGTCTGATTTTGTTCAGAATAAATTGAACGCTCCGACTCCCGGCTCTGATGCAGATATTTTGGGACAACCGAACTATGATCTGGATGTAGTCGGTTTTTTCAAGAACTACGGTTATCCTGTTTTGCAAATTGAGTATGTGGAAGACCCGCAAATCATCAGGAAAGGCAAGACCGTCGTCATTCCGGCGGGATACGATACCACAATGAGCGACCCGTATTATACGCCGACGATAATTATTTTGCAAGACAGCGCACAGTTTATCAATAATTCCTACAATAACTATGTGCTGACGGTAGAGCGGGATTTGGTCAACGACGGTTGGGAATGTGTCGGCATCCCAATAAATGATACCGATTCGGCAGGCACTTTCGGCTGGATGAGCAACGACCCGCGATTTTTCAACGGAACGGGCAGCCGCACTCCGGCAGGCGAAGGCGAAACACTGTTCGGGACGCGCGATTATTATTATATTAATACAACGCCTAATCCGCCGGATTCTTCTAACTACTTGCTCAATTCGGCGCACAACTATATTGTGGCGTATCCCTACCGCTATACCACCAACAGTTGGGTGAGCAACCACGCTTACCGCACCGATTCAATGTACAACGGCATCGGTTATATGGTCTGGAACGGTGGCGAAGAAAAGCGTTTCGACGAAGACGGGAAGTATTATCGCGACGAAGATGCGCCTCTCCCGCATTTCGGCAGCGCAACGCCGACGACGATACGCTACAAGGGACACGTTTATAAAAACGACACGACAGTAAATCTGACACTGCCGGCAAACAGCCTTGCGGACAAATGGTATGCCATCGCCAATCCTTTTCCCTACAAACTCGATATTGGAAAGTTTGTGGAAGATAATGTAAGTGTATTAGCGGACGCCAGCGTTTATGTTTGGGATGTGTCAAGGCAAACATGGAAACGGAAAACATGGAATAGCGGAACACAGACTCTCACGGTGGATCTTTGGAATCCGTCGCCATTGCCGGGAGCATGGACAAGTCCTTGGAAAAGAATTTCACGTCCTGCTGTTGGCGTCTATAACGTTGATGTTTGGAATGGCGCTTGGGTTTCTTCTGATAATGAGGAAAAAGAAGCAGACTTTTTGAAACAGGGCGAAGGCTTTATGATTAAGGCAAATGCTTCGGCGCCGACAATAAAGTTTGAATACGAGAATCTTTACGACGGCGTGAATAATTTTGACTATTAAAAAACGACAGATATGAAAACCATATTCAAAAAAACAGTTTTAATGTTCGTGATGATGCTTGTCGGCGCAAGCGCCTACTGCCAAGCGCCTCCCATTCCGACGCAACAACCGACAGGACTGAATTATACCTACAATGGCAGTTCGGTCGATAACCGCACCATCAACGGAAGGATCAATGTGTGTTATACCGATACGGCAAACTATTTGGTAGAGCCGAATGATACCTACGACACTGTAAATCCCGCCGGCTGGCACTATCTTTGGTGGGTAGATAACGGCACGATAATAACTCCTGATACGCTAAGAGACGTAACGGTGCGGTGGAATGTCAACGGTGTGAATACCGGTACCATTTATGTAACGGTAACACAACCCGGAGTGGAGTCTTCCTATACCGACTCGATGCTGATTACCATCCATCCGCTGCCCGATATCACAGTCTATACTCGTACAATTAATTGCCGCGACGATTTGACGGTCGCCGACTTAGCGACTTCTACCACAGGCGAGGTTACGTTATACAGAGTTTTTTCCGATGATGGCGACGACAGCAACGATACGCCGATAGCGGATGCGGAACTCGAAGATATCGAGTCCGGATTTATTTTTATTGCCGTATCGACAAGTCCTGCCGGTTGCCGGACAACAGGAACGGACACCGTTAAGGTAAACTCCTTGCCGAATCTGGCAACAAGTGTTCCGGCGCAGCAATGTCCGGGCACGGCGATTGACCTATCCACTTACGTAACAGCGGATCCCGGCAACACGCTGACCTATTATTACGATGCGGCGGCGACACAGCCAATGCCATCCACGCAGACTTATTATACGACGCCGAAAACGTATTACGTAACCTTGACTACCAGCGGTGGTTGCACCACGCATCCACATCCGATCCACGTTACGCCGAGCGGATGCAGCAATATCACGGCTTGCGGACCCTATCCCGCCGGTCGTCTAATAGATGAAGATGTGCCGCCCACCGTTCCTGCAGGTTATACCGGCAGTTGGGAAATACAGGCTGTGCATAACGATGACACGTCTTGGACAAGCCTGACTTTGCCCTACCCGCTGTTGATGTCGGACGATGGGAAAAAGATCCGCTACACAATCACAGACGGTGTGGATACGAAGTACAGTCCGAATGTGATCGTGCTGTCGGTAACGCCGTAGGTTAGTGGTTAGTGATTAGTGATTAGTGGTTAGTGGTAACTGATAGTATCACTGCGAGTGATGCTATCAGTTGAAAATATGTCTTAACTTGTTAAAAAATAACAAAAAAAAAAAAAAATACATCTAATATTCACCACTGAATAAATTTTAATTTGTGAGAAATTCGTATCTTTGCCGCGAAATATACTTATTTTATATTCTTATTAAATGGAACGCCAACGAAAATTATTTGAAGTATTTAGAGGTTTACAAGGCAAATATTTATTAGTAGATCGGGTTAGCAAAATTTTAAATATCAGCGAAGATTCAGCCTATCGCCGGATCAGAGGAGAAACGGAATTATCGTTTACAGAACTGGAAAGATTATGTTTAGCTTTTGGAGTGCCTTTTGAGAAGGTGTTGAACATAGAGACGCCTTACCGTACATTGCCCTTTCAATATTACAATCAGGATTATTTTAATATGCAGGACATGGACTTTCGCATGAGCAGCGATTATGTGAAAGCCATACAGATAGCGGTGGAAGACGGCAATAGCGAATTTGGATTTGCCAGCAATACTTTCACGCTGCACACCCGCACACTCTATCCCGATATTTTTCGCTTTTATGTCATGAAATGGATGTATCAGTCCACCGGCGGCACCCGAACAATCCCGTTTGAAAAAATAAAACTCCCCCAAGAACTGTTAAAACTGCACAAACAATACAGCTACTGGGTGCAACACGTCAAATATACTTACGTCATCTATTCCGAATATTTGTTCCGTCACATGGTTCTGGACATCGAATATTTCCGCGACATCCATCTCTTGACCGCCAACGATGTGGCTGTCCTCAAAGACAATCTCACGACCGCTCTGAAACATATCGAACAGTTGTCGGTCGAAGGTTGTTATAAAAACGGCAACAGAATAGATTTATATGTGTCGGGTGTGGGACTCGAAACCGCCTATTCATATCTGTTTTCGGAACGTATCGCCCTCTCTATGATCGACGCCTTCACCGTCGGCGCCCTCTCAACGCTGGATGATAAAGCCTGTCACATGATGCGTCAATGGCTGCAATCGCTCAAACGCACATCAAGCATACTCACCGGCTCCGAAAAAAACCGGATTCGGTTTTTTGAAGAACAGCATGCAGCGCTGAAACTGATTTAAAACAGAAAAAAAATTTGCAAAAATCAATACTCACGGAAAAATTTTTTGCGATTTTCGCAAAAAAATGAGCGCCTCCCGTGAAAAAATTGCATTTTTTGCAAATGTCTGAAATTTTTTCGGGCAAATTTAGCCCCATTTTTGCGATTTTCGCAAAAATGCAAAAAATGCGACGCAAAAATCAATTATCATACTTCACCAAACCGTGTTACTTTTGCAGCGTGAATTTAATTATTTCTTTATCAACTTTTAATTGTTATACGCAATGCAAAGTAAAAATTTATCATCAGCGTTAATACAAGCTGCCATTGTTTTCAGCTTGTGGAATGGAGCCTGCACTGCTCAGGCTCAAGTGAAAAATGTTTCGGACAACAGCTCCAAACTTTTTAAAGTCGGCAAGGAAAGATTTGCCATGCAAGCGGTGGAGGGAGGATCTTTTTACATGGGATTTCAGTGTTCCGACCCCTCAATGCCCAACTACGACCACGCCTCGATGGTCGCTGACGGATCAAGCAACTGGCAAAGCGGGCATCTCTCGGAAGTCCCCGAAGTGGGCGCCGTCCATGCGGTTACGCTCAACTCTTTTTATCTGTCGGCAACAGAGATCACGCAAGCCGTGTACCAAGAGGTGATGGGCATCGACAAACCCGCGCAACTCTGGAAAACGGCTTACGGATTGGGCGACGACTACCCTGCCTATTATGTCAGCTGGTACGACGCCATCGCCTTTTGCAACAAATTGAGTTTGTTGCTCGGCAAAACGCCTGCCTACAAAATCAAAGGCGTCGATTTTAAAACCTTGCGCCACAGCGATATCCCGACAACGGAAGACGCCGATTGGGAAGCCGTCGAATGTAATTTCTCTGCCGATGGCTTCCGTTTGCCGACCGAAGCCGAATGGGAATATTCCGCACGCGGCGGGCAGTCAAATGAGTACACCCGCACGATGGGCGCCACCGGTACGCAGCACCTCTACAGTGGCAGCAACACTTTCGACGAAGTGGCTTGCACCGACAAACGCTCTTCGCGAACAGTCGCGCAAAAAGCGCCCAACGAACTCGGTCTCTACGACATGACCGGCAACGTCAATGAATGGTGCTGGGACAGATTCGGCGCCTATCACAGGGTCAGCATGGAGAATCCGACCGAACCTGCCGACCACGATTACACCGACGGCATCGGCAATCACCGCGTCATCCGGGGCGGCGCTCGTGGCTTTGCCTGCCGCGTCTCTAACCGACTTAACAACTATTCCGAACCATCAGACCGCGACAGCAGCGAAGATATAGGAATCAGGTTAGTGATTAGTGATTAGTGATTAGTGATTATCATAAAAAACCTGTTAGGTTTCCAAAACCTAACAGGTTTAACTATCCCGTCATGGCGGACTTGATCCGCCATCTCCTGATTAACAGTAAGTAGGGGGTTGCGGGTCAAGCCCGCAATGACGACCTTTTCCGCAAGGCATACGCGCCGCCCATGAGGACGAGGAAAAACAAACCTTCGCCGACCGGCACACCGGGATTTTCGCTTGGGGTGTCGGTGCCATTTATCAATCCGCGCAACGAACCACTGTTTGCTGCAGTTTCGCTTGCCGTACCGCTTTTTACGGTTTGTTTATACTCTCTTTGGGTTTGTCCCCAAAATTCCTGTGCGCTCACGGCGCCGCCCACTGTCAGGGCTATGACTAATGTGATTATAATTTTTTTCATTACTGTGTATTTGTTATCTGATTTCTACTCTTGATGCTGTTTTTCCCGACTTGGTGATCGTTTTCACAATGTAGGGTGATGAGGATCGTAAGCTTGTTACACGCACGCCTTGCAGGTTATAATATTCGGTGCGAACAACCGGATCATCGCCTGAAATGGTCGGCAGGGCAGTTGCTTCTTCCGCCGAGAATGAGCTGCGTAGATTGCCTGCGTCAATGCCGGTGGCTATGACAAACGATTCAAAGGCTTGCACGGTAGCCGTTCCG
>JAISUM010000091.1 GCA_031272095.1 Candidatus Symbiothrix sp.
CTTTCAATGCCAAGATCAAAGCGTTTAGAGCTTCTTTAAGAGGGGTGGTTGATATTAATTTCTTCCTTTTTAGATTGTCTATGATTTATGCTTAAACACATATTTTTGCCGGTGAGCCATTAGATATTCCATTTCTCGAAGAAATGGAATATCTGCGTCATCTGTACAAAATCAACAATCAAAAACGCCAACAATCTATCAATCAGATTGTTGGCGTTTCAGAAAGTACCCAGAGCCGGGGTCGAACCGGCATGGAAGTGAATCCACTGGTGTTTGAGACCAGCGCGTCTACCGATTCCGCCATCTGGGCTTTTCGCGTTAGACGGGTGCAAAGGTAATCAAAATTTTGGAATTTACAAACAACATGGCGATTTTTGCGATTTTTTTTTCGTTTTACTTGCATTTGTTGAAAATATCATGTACCTTTGCATTCCCAAATTGATAAATAGATTTACAATATAGTATATTATTTAACGAAACTACCATTACCTTAACGTATTGTTCATTTTTGAGTGAAGGCAGAACGGATTCTCTTTTTCTTATACGCTTCATCTAAAGTTCTGCCTTTTTTTATTATCCGCCGATTTTTTTTCCGACTTTTCGCGAAAAGTTTGCTAAAACAGAAAAAAAGTATTACCTTTGCACTCGGGTAAGTCCTATACGGTCAGCTCCCTTCAAATTCCCCCAGGGTTTGACCACAGCAAGGGTAGATGGTTGTAGCGACGCGATGTAGTCAGCTTACCCTTTTTTATTTTTCATTAAATTCAATAGATAAATGATTGAACCACACAACTTTACAGGAATAATCATAGGCATCGCCACCTTCTTCATCATTGGTCTTTTTCATCCGATTGTCATCAAAGGCGAATATCATTTTGGGGTGCGTATTTGGTGGTGTTTTCTGATTTTTGGCATCATCAGTCTGATAGCTGCCTTGTTGATTGAAAACGTAATTTTCTCGTCTATTTGCGGCGTAACTGCATTTTCGTCGTTTTGGGGTATCAAAGAACTTTTTGAACAACGTCGGCGTGTCGCCAAAGGTTGGTTCCCCAAAAAAGAGAAAAAAAAGTCGAAATAGTCAGTTTCTAAACTTTACAAATATTGTTCAAAGTGATCTTTTTCACTGTGTGATCTGTCGGATGGCGCCCAAGTGTGGATAGAAATAGATTTTGACCGCCTCTTTTTTCGATTCAAACAGCGAAGGTGTCAGCATTTCTTTGACGCCAAACTGGGTGATATCTATCGTTTTGGAGAATACCGGCTGGGCGTCGTAGAAAATCTCAACGGTCGCCTTTCCCGGATTGTTATAAACCAGACAATCAGACAGTTGCGGCGAATTTGGAACGCCGACAGCATTGGTTTCTACGGTTTTTAAATCGGTCAGACTCCAATAGATCGGCGTGCCGCTCAAATCGTCGGCGTCCACCACTCCGGCATATTTTGAGAAACGAAACAGAATCGCCTGCCGGACTTCCGCCTCCGGTTCGACGAGTAGTTGGCGACGCATCGCGCTTATCTGCGTCGTGCCGGTAAAGAGTTCCGTCCATTGCTTTTCCTGCACATTCAAATTGTCGAGAATCAGTTTCATCGCGGCGCCGTCTTTGGGCACGTTTTCCGTTTCGCCGGTCAGCAAATCCTGACGACTTTCACGCACGGCATATAAATTTTTTGCGGCAATTTCAGCCATTTTTCCGACCGATCCGGCGCGTAAATATTCTTCCGTAAAAATAGATTGTACCGACGGTTCCTTTTTGGAAGTCGTCGTTGTAACAGCCTCCGTAATAGCTGATTGCGGCATTTCATATTCGGCATTGATGGCACACAGCAAGCCGTCTTCCGTCAGACAGACAAAAGGCGCGGTGTTTTTTGGCTTATTAAACAAAACCACATACGACTGTCCCTTGTCGGGCATATAAGTCTCTGTCATTGTGATTTTTTCGAGCGTATAAAAAATGCGGTCTTCGGCGACAATTTCCGATTCGGAAATTCCCAGATAGCGCGACGCGTATCGTGCATAAACGCCCGCTTTTTGCCGCACCTCGTTGTATTCGATGTTGATTTGCAACATCGTTTTGGGCAAAACATAACGAATACCATAGTCGTTGGCTTTCATTGCATTGATTTTGACGACTTTGGGTTGCGCCGTCAGAGCCGCCGCCCCTACGAACAAACCTACACCCACACAGAGAGCTGATTTTATTGTCTTATAATTGATCATAAAAATTTTTTTCTTTAAAAATGCGTGGCAAAAATACATGAAATATTTGGAAAAACAAAAATAAATTCCTACCTTTGCAGCCTGATTTTAAATAAAAATCGGAGTAAATAATTGTAAAACACTAATAATAAAGGAAATAAGATGTCTAAAATTTGTCAGATTACCGGAAAGAAGGCGATGGTCGGAAACAACGTTTCCCACTCTAATCGCAGGACAAAAAGAAAATTCGATGTCAATTTGTTTACCAAACAATTCTATTGGGTAGAACAGGATTGCTGGGTGAGTTTGAATATTTCTGCCAATGGCTTGCGCACCATCAACAAGATGGGCTTGGACGCCGCCATCAAAAGAGCTGCAGAAAAAGGGTACATTAATGTATAATATTAATAAGGAGAGTTGAACAATGGCAAAAAAAGCAAAAGGGAACAGAGTTCAGGTGATATTGGAATGTACCGAACACAAAGAAAGCGGTTTGCCCGGAACATCGCGTTATATTACTACTAAAAACAGGAAAAACACGACCGGTCGTTTAGAGTTGAAAAAATATAATCCCATTCTGAAAAGAATGACGGTTCATAAAGAAATCAAATAAAACAGCATAACCCATGGCAAAGAAAACAGTGGCGGGATACCGCGAAAAATCGGAAGGACGTTCCTATTCCAAAGTGATAAAAGTAATCAAATCACTTAAAACGGGCGCTTATGTATTCAAAGAAGAAATGGTGCCCAATGAAGCAGTACAAGATTATTTTAAATAAGAGTATTGTAGATAAAATTTTATTATTCATGTTTAATTTCCCCTTGTGGCATTGTGTCCATAAGGGGTTTTTTGGTTTTATAACACGATGAAACGCATCGCTATCAAAATAGGCAGCAATGTGCTGACACAAAGCAACGGCGCATTAGACACGGAACGAATGTCGGCGATAGCGGCACAAATCGCCGCACTGCATCGCTCCGGTATCGAGATTTTGTTGATCTCGTCCGGCGCTGTCGTCTCGGGACGCAACGAATTGCCGCTGAAAAAACAGTTGGATACGGTGTCGAGCCGACAATTGTTCGCCGCCGTCGGACAGGCAAAACTGATCAATCGCTATTACGAACTGTTTCGCAAATACGGCATCGTTTGTGGACAAATCCTGACCACCAAAGAAAATTTTTCCTCGCGCCGACACTATCTCAATCAGCGCAATTGTATGTCGGTGATGCTCGACACGGGCGTGATTCCCATTGTCAATGAAAACGACGCAGTGTCGGTTACCGAGCTGATGTTTACCGACAACGACGAATTAGCCGGATTGATTGCCACGATGATGGATGCGGAAACGCTGGTCATTTTGAGCAATATCGACGGCATTTTCGACGGCAACCCTGCTGATCCGTCCGCCAAAGTGATTGCCAACATCAACACTGCCGGACTGAAAGACGTCGCCGACTATATTCAAACCGGTCAGTCGTCATTCGGACGAGGCGGTATGCGTACCAAATACAACATAGCCCGCAAAGTGGCGGAAGAAGGCATCCCCGTCATCATCGCCAACGGCAAACGCGACAATATTCTGCTCGACATCTTTAACAATCCCGACGCCGTCTGCACCCGGTTCGTCGCCAATCCCAAACCGACCTCCAAAGTCAAAAAGTGGATCGCCCATTCCGAAGGTTTTGCCAAAGGCGAAATCTACATCAACGAAGGCGCAAAAACGGCGCTGTTGGGCGAAAAAGCAAGTTCGTTGTTAGCAGTCGGCGTAGTGCGCACTGTCGGCGACTTTGAAAAAGACGACATCGTCAAAATCTTGGATGCATCGGGCGAATGTATCGGCGTGGGACGTGTCGGATGCGACAGCCGCGAAGTGCAGGCAAAAATCGGCAAAAAAGGCGACAAACCTGTCATCCATTACGATTATCTATATATTAATGAATAAAAATATGATATACGAATCAATATTTTCAGCGTCCGTTGCGGCGAGCAAAGCATTAAATCTTATAGACGACGCACAAATCAAGCGCGTTCTTTGTGCGCTTGCCGACGCCTTGCAGCACAAAACTGCCGAAATTTTATCCGCTAACCGGAAAGACTTGGATCGGATGGATCCGACCAACCCTAAATTTGATCGCCTGTTATTGACCGAACAGCGCCTTGCCGCCATTGCCGCCGATTTGCGCAATGTAGCTGCCCTTCCCTCTCCGTTGGGAAAAACGCTGTCGGAAACCGTGCGTCCCAACGGATTGCATATCTCACAAATCAGCGTTCCCTTCGGTGTCATCGGTGTCATCTTCGAGGCGCGTCCCAATGTGAGTTTCGACGTCTTTTCGCTGTGTTTCAAGTCGGGAAATGCTTGCCTGCTGAAAGGCGGTTCCGATGCGGAATTTTCCAATCAAGCCATTGTCGCACTGATACGCAAAGTTTTGAAACAGAACAATATCACACCTGATTGCTGTACTCTTTTGCCCGCCGAAAGAGATGTCGCCACCGCACTGCTGCATGCCGTCGGCTATGTCGATCTGGTGATTCCGCGAGGCAGCAAAAAATTGATTGATTATGTGCGCGATCATGCGAAAGTGCCTGTCATCGAAACCGGCGCAGGCATCTGTCATACCTATTTTGACCAATACGGAAAAACGGAATTGGCACGGACGATTGTTCACAATGCCAAAACACGCCGCGTCAGCGTTTGCAATGCTTTGGATTGCCTGATCATCCACCGCGACCGCTTGGCTGATCTGCCCGAAATCTGCGGACTGTTAGCGGAAAGTCATGTCGTCATCTATGCCGACGAACCGGCGTATCGCAGTCTGGCGGGCAATTATCCCGACGAATTGTTACGCCACGCCGACGAAACAAGTTTCGGAACCGAATTTTTAGATTACAAAATGAGCGTCAAAACCGTCGCCGACTTGCCGGAAGCGCTGGCGCATATCGACCGCTATGGATCGCGACATAGCGAATGTATCATCACAGAAGATCCCGACCGGGTGGCGCTGTTTGAAAAATGTGTGGACGCTGCCTGCGTCTATTCCAATACTTCGACCGCCTTCAGCGACGGAGCGCAATTCGGACTCGGCGCAGAAATCGGCATCAGCACCCAAAAATTACACGCACGAGGTCCGATGGCATTGCAGGAATTGACCACTTATAAATGGATTGTCAAAGGAACCGGACAAATCCGCAAAACCTAAATCCGGTTAATTATTCGGAATTTTTTTGTCAATTCAGCCGAAAATTCAATTATTTCTTGTATTTTTGTCGCCGGAATCATTAAAAAAATAACATTTTATGTCGATTTTCAGAAAAAAACCATTGGAACTTATTTTAGCGGAAGCCGAAGACGGTAATAAATTAAAACGCTATTTAAGCACTGCCAATTTGACGGCAGTAGGCATTGGCGCTGTGATTGGCGCAGGCATTTTTGTATTAACGGGAACTGCGGCTGCGGAACACGCCGGTCCATCGCTCGCTTTTTCGTTCATCATTTCAGCATTGGGCTGCCTCTTTGCAGGACTTTGTTACGCTGAATTTGCATCCACCATCCCGGTGGCAGGCAGCGCTTACACTTACGGCTATGCCACTATGGGCGAATTGCCCGCATGGATCATCGGCTGGGATTTGATCTTAGAATATCTTTTCGGCGCAGCTACCGTCTCAGTAGGCTGGTCGGGTTATGTGGTCAGTCTGTTGAAAGATTTGGGCATCCACTTGCCCGCAAAAATCTGTAACAGCCCCATCGTGTACGAAAACGGGACGTGGCAATATACCGGCGCACTCATCAATTTTCCCGCCGTCTTTGTGATCGTTCTGATGTCCGTCTTGCTGATCATCGGCATCAAAGAGTCGGCGCGTTTCAATAATATTGTAGTGCTGCTGAAAATAGCGGTCATCCTGCTGTTTATCGGCTTTGGTATTTCGTATATTGATCCGGCAAACTGGACGCCTTTTGTTCCTGAAAATCAAGGAAGTTGGGGCAAATTCGGATTTTCGGGAATTTTAGCAGGCGCAGGCGTGGTGTTTTTCGCATACGTCGGATTCGATGCGGTTTCGACAGCCTCGCAGGAAGCCAAAAATCCGCAACGATCTATGCCGCGAGCCATTCTATATACTTTGCTGATATGTACAATCTTATATATCGCCGTTTCGTTAGTGCTGACCGGCATTGTCAATTATAAAGCACTGAACGTACCGGCGCCAATCGCTGTGGCTATCGACAGCGTAGGAAAATCGCTGCAATGGCTGCAAATTCTGATAAAACTCGGCGCAATAGCCGGTTTGAGCAGTGTAGTTTTAGTATTACTCTACGGACAATCGCGCATTTTCTATACTATGTCGAACGACGGACTGCTCTGGAAAAGTTTTTCAAAAACGCACCCCAAATATCGCACGCCCTATATCACGAGCATTGTAGTCGGCATCGTCGCCGTGCTGTTGGCAGGACTGTTTCCTATCGGAATTTTAGGACACATGGTTTCTATCGGCACATTGTTGGCATTTATCATCGTGTCGGTCGGCATCATCATTATGCGCCGCAAAGAACCGGATCTGCCCCGTGCCTTCCGGACGCCTTGGGTGCCGGTAGTACCGATATTGAGCGTGCTGATCTGTCTGGGGATTATGCTCTCGTTGCCGATAGATACTTGGATCCGCCTGATCGCTTGGATGATCATCGGTTTTGTCATCTATTTTACTTATGGCAAAAAGCACAGCAAAGTAAAACATGCCTCTTCTTAATGCGATTAAGATAGGAATATGCAGTCTTCTTGCCGTATTTTTACTGACAGACTGTCACCCCAAAGCCGCTTGGGAAAAGCGCGATTTTGCCGACATTCGACAAAGCGGCGAATTGCATGTCTTGACGCTTTTCGGTTCCATGTCTTATTTTATTTATAAAGGAGAACAGCGTGGTTACGAATACGAATTGATCAACGATTTTGCCGAAAATCACGGACTTAAATTGCATATCCATTTGGCAGAAAACGAAGCCCGACTGACCGAAATGCTCTTGCAAGGACAGGGCGATGTGATTGCCTACCCGATTTCGATGACTGCCGAAGGAAAATCCACGTTGAACTATTGCGGATGGAATATCATCAACCGACAAGTGCTGGTGCAACGCGCCAATCGCGGCGATACGCTCCTGCACAATGTTACCGAATTGATAGGCAAGGAAGTATGGGTGATCCACAATACCAAATATTTTCATCGCATCCACAATCTGAACAACGAATTGGGCGGCGGTATTCTGATTCGTACCATCGACCGCGATACCGTTTCGGTGGAAGATTTGATCGAAATGGTTTCCAAAGGACAAATTGCATATACCCTTGCCGACAACGATATGGCGCAGCTCAACAAAACGTATTTTCATAATATTAATGCGGCAATGGCGGTCAGTCATCCGCAACGATCATCGTGGGCGGTGCGAGCTTATTCCAAACAATTAGCGGATTCGCTCGATCGGTGGTTCGCCGACTATCGCAACAGCCCGCGTCGCCGCAGTATCCTCAAACGCTATTTCGAGATGAGCAAAATGCCCGGAGATGAACCCGTGCCGCTCTTGTCAGCCAAGCAGATTTCGCCCTTCGATAGCCTGTTTCGACAATATTCTCCCCTTATCGCGTGGGATTGGCGTTTGCTTGCCTCGTTAGCCTATCAGGAATCAAAATTTTATATCGACCGCGTATCGTGGTCAGGCGCTACCGGATTGATGGGTTTGATGCCAAAAACCGCCGAAGCTTTCGGATTGTCAGCCGACAGTTTAGACAATCCCGAAGGAAGCATCCTCGCCGCAGTCCATCTAATCAAACGCTTGAATCGCAGCTTTGCAACCGTCAGCGACGAACAGGAACGCATCAAATTTATCCTCGCCGCCTACAATGCCGGTTCGGGACACGTCTATGATGCACAAGCACTCGCACAAAAATACGGAAAAAATCCCTACATCTGGGACAACAACGTGGAAGAAGGCTTGAAAATGAAAAGTATGCCCGAATATTATAATGATACCATCGTCAAACAAGGTTATCTGCGGGCAACCGAAACCGTCAATTATGTCCGATCTGTCATAGAACGCTGGCATTATTATCAAGAAAAAATCACAGAATAAATTCAACGGAGACAAAAATAATTTGTGTAATTAAAAAAAAAGTCGTATCTTTGCAGCCCGTTTCGGAAAAATTAGAGTTTTATTAAACATATACTAAACAAGTTAAAGTAAAAAGATGCCTACAATTCAGCAATTAGTAAGGAAAGGAAGGGCTACTTTGGAAGAAAAGGGTAAATCGCCCGCATTAGACGCATGTCCGCAACGACGTGGCGTTTGCGTGAGAGTTTATACCACAACCCCAAAGAAACCAAATTCTGCCATGCGTAAAGTAGCACGTGTTCGTTTGACCAGCTCCAAAGAAGTGAATGCCTACATTCCGGGCGAAGGTCATAACCTGCAGGAACACTCCATCGTATTGGTTAGAGGCGGTCGTGTCAAAGACCTTCCGGGTGTTCGTTATCACATCGTACGAGGGACATTGGATACCGCCGGAGTCAACGGTCGCACCCAACGCCGCTCCAAATACGGAGCGAAACGCCCCAAAGCAGGTAAAGCAGCAGCAGCGCCGGCAAAGAAAAAGTAATTAAAACCGGTTGAGTAAATGAATTAAGAGTAATTCGTTGAAGACCAAGTAAAAAACAACAACCATTTAAATTAAAAAAATGAGAAAAGCAAAACCCAAGAAAAGACAGATCCTTCCCGATCCTGTCTTCGGAGATCAAAAGGTAACAAAATTCGTTAACCATTTGATGTATGACGGTAAGAAAAGTATCGCATTCGGTATCTTTTATACCGCATTGGATAAAGTCCAAGCAAAATTATCGAATGAGCAAAAATCTTCGCTCGAAATCTGGAAACAGGCGCTCGACAACATTACCCCGCTCGTCGAGGTAAAATCGCGCCGCATCGGTGGAGCAACTTTTCAGGTGCCGACCGAAATCCGCGCCGACCGCAAAGAA
>JAISUM010000096.1 GCA_031272095.1 Candidatus Symbiothrix sp.
GCTCGACGGTGGATTTCAGCAACGAAGCATTGCAGGCGTCGGAAAAAGGATTGCAACGACTTTTGGAGGCTTATAAGAATATTGCTCGACTTAAGCCGGCTTCAACTAACATCGACACCAAAAATTTAATTATCAACTCCACCGTCGCAATGAACGACGACCTCAACACTCCTGTTGTTATCGCGCAACTCTTTGAGGCAACGCGCATAATCAATTCGGCATTAGCGGGGCAAATTTCCCTTGCGGAAGAAAATATTGAGGATTTAAAAAACCTTTTCGACGTTTTCTTTTTCGATTTGCTTGGAATGAAAAACGAACAGAAAGACGGCAACGCATCTTACGAATCATTTTCAAAGGCGGTAGATATGCTGCTCGATATTCGGCTGAAAGCAAAGCAAAATAAAGACTGGGCGACTTCAGACCTGATTCGCAACGAACTGACCGCGCTCGGCTTTGAAATAAAAGATACGAAAGACGGCTATGAGTGGCGATTAAACCAATAAAAATGCAACGATATGTATAAAATCAGCAAACAATTTTCGTTTTCCGCCTCTCACCAGTTGAGTTTGCTCGGCAAAGACCATCCGTGCGCCCGTCTGCATGGACATAATTACCTGATCACTATACATCTGCAATCAGAAAAGTTAGACAAATTCGGTTTTGTCAAAGATTATAAATCTCTGCGCTCGGTGAAAGACTATATCGACGCCACATTAGATCACCGACATTTAAACGATGTGTTGTCTGTCGTGCCGACTTCCGAAAATATCGCACGTTACCTGTACGAACATTTTAAGCCCGAACTTCCCGAATTATATGCAATAGAAGTGAGTGAAACGCCTCAAACTTCGTGTATATATGAGCCTTAAAGTGAAAGAAATCTTTTATTCGCTGCAAGGCGAAGGCGGACGACAGGGCGAAGCGTCGATATTTATCCGCTTGAGTGGCTGCAACTTCAAATGCCCATTTTGCGATACGGATTTTAGCGGCGGCGACGAGATGACTCCCGAAGCAATCTTACAGACCATTCGCGCTTTTTCTTGTCGATGGATTATCTGGACAGGTGGCGAACCGACTTTGCAACTGACCGATGCGATCTTACAATTTTTCAAACAGGCAGGCTACCGACAAGCCATTGAGAGCAACGGACGCCAACGACTATCGGCACTGTTAGATTATACGGTAGTCAGTCCCAAACTGCAATATGGCGAAGATTACGCCCTGCGGTGCAATCCGCGTGTTGATGAAGTGCGCTTGCCCATTCAGGCGGGGCAGCAGATCCCTGATATTCAGATTTTTCCGTTGGCGCAATATTATTTTCTCAGTCCGGTCTTTGAAGAAAGTCTGCAAAACACCAAACGCAACATCGACTACTGCATCGAACATATTATGCAGCATCCGCGCTGGCGATTGAGTGTGCAATTACATAAACTTGTGGGGATGAAATAAAAAATAAAAAAAATAAAAATATGATAGCAATGGCAGTCGTATTCGCATCATGCGAGGAAGAATCGGAACCGAAACCGACGCCGCAAGACCCTTTAATTTATGATGCAGGCATAGTCATCAACGGCGTCCGCTGGGCAACCCGCAACGTCGATGCGCCGAGAACTTTTTTCGTCCGTTGTGTCGCAGAAGAGTTTGCACTCACCACTAATCACTAATTCAGAATAATTCACTACCTTTGCAGACAAAAATCAATAACAATGGAAAGTACTATCTCCATTTTTTGCAAAAACAATCAAACGCAACAAACGTTTCCCGCAGGCGTCAGTTTGATGGAAGTCTATGAGCAGATGCAGCCGTCTCTGCTTTATCCGGTCGCCTGCGCCACAGTCAATAACAAAATCGAATCGCTGACCTATGCCTGCTACAAATCGAAAGACGTGAAATTTTTAGACGTCAGCGATCCCGCCGGTATGCGGATTTATGTCAAATCCCTGTGCTTTGTGATGGCAAAAGCCGTTCACGACCTCTTTCCCGATGCCAAACTCTATATCGAACACGGACTTTCGAGAGGCTATTATTGCGAAGTGGAAACCGGACAGACGCTAACGTATAGCATCGTAAAACAAATCAAACGACACATGCAAGCACTGATCGCCGCCGATTTGCCTTTTGAAGAACACGAGCGCCCCACGCCGGAAGTGATAGCGCTGTTTGAACACTTCGGAATGTCCGACAAAGCGCATCTGCTGCAAACGACGGGCGAAGCATACAGCACTTATTATACCTTAGACGGCTATCCCGATTCGTTTTACGGAGGTCTTCTGCCTTCGACAAGCCATATCTATCTGTTTGATATAGAGCGCTATCGCAAAGGAATCTTGCTGCGGATACCTAATCGCAATATTCCTTTCCGGTTAGAACCATACGTCAATCAGGAAAAAATGTCGGCAGTTTTTCGCGAATGGCGACAATTTCAAAAAGCGCTTAATCTGTCGAATGTAGGAGAACTCAATCAATGTATTATAAAAGACGATATAGCTACCATCGTACAGGTTGCCGAAATCGTGCAGGAAAAACAAATCGGCAAGATAGCCGACGAGATTTGTCAACGTTACGAATCCGGCGTGCGGGTGGTGTTGATAGCCGGACCCTCTTCGTCGGGCAAGACCACTTTTTGTAAGCGCTTGCACTTGGAACTCTTGGCAAACACCCTGCGTCCGCACAGTATTTCGTTAGACGATTATTATTTGAATCGTGTGGATACGCCCTTAGATGCCGAAGGAAATTATGATTACGAATCGCTGTATGCCATTGATTTGCAAAAATTCAACGAAGATCTGAAACAAATTTTGGCAGGCGCAAAAGTTGATTTACCCAGTTATGATTTTCCCAGCGGCACTCGCGTCTATCGCGGCGACAGCATCCAATTGGGCGACCGTTCCATCTTGATTATGGAAGGCATACACGGCTTGAATCCGAGTTTGGTGCCGAACATTCCGCCGTCGAGTATCTATAAAATTTATGTCTCGGCATTGACTTCCATCTCGTTAGACGACCACAATTGGATTCCGACCACCGACAATCGGTTGCTGCGGCGTATTGTGCGCGACCACCGTTTTCGCGGTTGTGTTGCCAAAGAAACCATCAGTCGTTGGGCGTCGGTGCGCAAAGGCGAAGACAAATGGATTTTCCCCTATCAGGAAAATGCGGATGCGATGTTCAACTCGGCGATGCTCTACGAATTAGCGGCATTGCGCGATATAGCCGAGCCGGTTTTGAAAGAAGTTTCGCCGATGGACGACGAATATTCGGAGGCGCACCGACTCTTGCAGTTCCTGCAGTTTTTCAAATCCATCGATCAGTCCGTTTTGCCCAGCACTTCGTTGTTGCGCGAATTTGTCGGCGGCAGTAGTTTCAAGTATTAGAGCGCTTTACCGTCAAAAATCGGAATATTTTTCCGACAACATTCGATTTTTTTGATGCAAATAGCAGAAAATTCGGCACTTATCGCATTTTTTTTTGAAAAATATGGGCTAAAACTTTTTTAATCAAAATAAAAGCTGTATATTTGCAGTCCAGTAAAAAATATATTAATTTAAAATAGAGATTAAAGTTATGACAAAAGCAGAAATTGTAGGTACGATTGCTAAACGTACCGGTATTGACAGAGTTAGCGTATTAGCTTCGTTAGAGAGCTTTATGGATGTGGTAACCGACACTTTGTCGCAAGGAGAGAATGTATATCTCCGCGGGTTCGGAACCTTTGGCGTGAAATATCGCAAAGCAAAACCCGCTCGTGACATCAAAAATCAGACGACGATTACGATCGCAGCGCGTAATGTGCCTATCTTCAAACCGTCGCAGCATTTGTCTGCCAAAGTAAGCAGATCGTTGCCTGCAGACAAATAATCGCCTCCATCGGAAGGAACTAATTCGTTATTAATTAATAATTTAACATAAACATGCCAAGCGGAAAAAAAAGAAAAAGACATAAGATGTCGACGCACAAGCGAAAAAAGAGATTAAGAAAGAACAGACATAAGAAGAAGAAATAAATCCGGTTTGTTCTATTTTTAAAAGGTTAAAGGCGCATGGGCGCGTTTAACCTTTATAATATATATATTATTCATTACAAAACATCTATTATAGTGACAAGCGAATTAATCATTGATGTTCAACCGAAAGAAATTTCCATTGCAATCCTTGAAGATAAAAGATTGATGGAATATCAAAAAGAGACACTGAATCTCTCTTACTCGGTGGGCGACATCTATCTCGGAAGAATCAAGAAATTGATGCCGGGTTTGAACGCTGCATTTGTAGATGTGGGGTACAAGAAAGACGCATTTCTTCACTATCAGGATTTGGGACCGGACATCAATACGATGCTCAAATTTCTGAAAATTATTTCCGAAAAAAAGAAAGTTCCGGCAATCGGACGCATCGAGCGACTGCACGGTACGACCAAAGAAGGCAGCATCACGGAAGTCTTGAAACAAGGCGACGAAATCATGGTGCAAATAGCGAAAGAACCGATCTCGACCAAAGGACCTCGACTGACCGCCGAGCTGTCTTTTGCCGGACGTTTTTTGGTCGCAATGCCTTTCGGCGACAAAGTCAACGCATCAGCAAAACTGACCACCACCGAAGAACGCATGCGCCTGAAACAGTTGCTGCAAAGTATCAAACCCAAAAATTTCGGCGTGATCGTGCGTACCTCCGCCGAAAGCAAAAGGGTAGCCGAATTGGATTTGGAACTGAAAACATTGGTAAAACGCTGGGACGACAGCGTCGCCAAACTGACAAAAGTCAAAGCGCCGGCATTGCTCTACGAAGAAACCGGCAGGGTAGTCGCCTTGTTGCGCGATATTTTCAACGCCTCGTTTGAACATATCTACGTCAATAGCGAATCAGCCTATAATGAAATCACAGACTATCTCTCTTTGATTGACCCGGAAAAAGCAAAAATCGTTGAATGGTACAAAGGAGAAGACCCGATTTATGATCATTACGGACTGACCAAACAGCTCAAATCGGGATTCGGCAAAACAGTAACCGTCAAAAACGGCGCTTACCTGATCATCGAACACACAGAAGCCATGCATGTGATCGACGTCAATAGCGGCAACCGCTCCAAATCGAATATCGACCAGGAACATACCGCCTTTGAAGTCAATATGGCAGCCGCCGAAGAAATAGCACGCCAATTGCGTCTGCGTGATATGGGCGGTATCATCGCCATAGACTTTATTGATATGCGCAATTCCGAAAATCGACAAAAACTCTTCGACAAGATGCGTCAGTTGATGGAAAACGACCGCGCCAAACATAACATTTTGCAACTCAACAAATTTGGTGTCATGCAAATTACCAGACAAAGGGTGCGCCCCGTCCTCGATTTCTCGACCGACGAAGTCTGTCCGGTCTGTTTCGGAAAAGGCGCCATCCGTCCGTCGATCCTCTTTATGGATATTCTGGAAGAAAAAATCAAAGAAGTCGTCCAAAAAATGCAAGTGAAGAAATTCAAACTTTATGTACACCCCTACATCGCAGCCTATATCAACAAAGGCATTATTCCTTTGAGTTTGCGCTGGAAACTGAAATATTCCATGCACATGAAAATCATTTCCAACCAAAATTTGGGATTGCTCGAATATAAATTTATCGACAGCGATCATACCGAATTGGAAATGCAAGACGAAAGTCTGAAAGCGTGAAACAAACAGCTGTACGGTCAAATAAGAAAAACCTATCCGCCTATCAATAAAATCAATTTGACAAGTCGAAAAAACTTATTTACCTTTGCAGCATAGTTAAACAAACAATTAGTAATATCAAACAGAAAAAATTATGAAGTACGAATTGATTAAATTAGGGTATGAATCCAATGCTTTGGCGCCGGTAATCAGCCAACAGACCATTGAATTTCATCACGGAAAACATCTGCAGACATACGTCAACAATCTGAACAACCTGATTGCAGGCACGAAATTTGAAAATGCAGATTTGGAAACCATAGTCAAGGAATCGGACGGCGGATTGTTCAACAATGCCGGACAAGTGTTGAATCACAATCTGTTCTTTACGCAATTTTCGCCCAAAGGAGGCGGCAAACCTGTCGGCGCTTTGGCAGCAGCAATAGACGCTGCTTTCGGCTCATTTGAAAATTTCCAAAAAGAATTTGAAGCCGCCGCAGTCGGTCTGTTCGGATCGGGCTGGGCTTGGCTTGCTGCCGATGCCGGCGGAAAACTGTCGATCGTCAAAGAACCCAATGCAGGAAACCCTGTTACCAAAGGTCTGAAACCGCTGCTGGGTTTCGACGTCTGGGAACATTCATACTATTTAGACTATCAAAATCGACGTGCAGACCATGTCAAAGAATTGTGGAAAATAGTAGATTGGCAGACCATAGCGGCACGCTATTCAGCTTGAGAAAGTTGAATTTCATTTTTGTTCATTTTTGGCACGCTGTCCGAATTGCTTGGGCAGCGTGTTTTTTTAACCCTAACATTCCCCGAAATACGTAGTATTCTAAAAAAACAAGAGCGAAAAACATTTCGCCCTTGCCTCATTATAAACACATTAATCACTTCGTTAAGGTTTTGCACATGTATTCACTTCATTTATTTATTCGCCGTAAAATTCTATATAAAAAACCGACTATATGCAAGTTTGCGTATAAAGTAAGATTGTTCTGAACATCAATGAAAAAGAAGGAAACATATAGTCGGTATTCGTTTAATTCATTTATTCATCCGACACACAACGGACACTCAAGCCTCCCGCAGTGGGGTAGTCCTGATTTAAGTACATATTTGTGTTATCGAAATGCATGATATTTGCCGAAGGACTGTTGCCGCACCAGACGCTGCTCCAATATCGTCCTTCGTTAGCGCTGCTGACGGTTCCATCGTCTTCTGAGCGACTTCCGGCGGCGGGCAAGTAAAGCGCTGTGCCGAATATGTCGCCGATCAGATAGCCGTTTCCCGTCCAAGTCCAGTCGTTGGCGGTCGCTGTTCCGACAGCAACTCCGGCGGCGGCTGTTCCGTTAAATAGCGCTTGCCAATGTGTCAGAGAAGGTATTTTCCAACCTGTCGGACAGGGATCGTTGCGTCCTTTTTGGTCTTGCATTGTGTTTTGCACACTGCCGCTGACGACCTTCCCCCAGCGACTTTTCGCATTGTCGCTCAAGACTGTCCAAGAGCCTGTTCCGTCGGCAATCCAATCGTAGTTGGTGGCGCTGTAAGATTTAAAGAACGACAGATAAACCTCGGGGATGCTTTCGTAATCATCCAAATCCGGCTGTCCGGTAGCGGAAAAAAGCGAGGCGCGTTGTTGGTGTCCGTCGGTCAGCCGTCCCCACTGATAGAGATAGCCTTTAATATCTTCATCGACATTGTCGCTCATGCTATACCATGTAAAAGGATCGGAAGTCTGGTCGGCGCCGAGATTGTGGCACATCACTTTGAGCCATTTGTTATCGACCGTTTTTGCGCCGCAACCTACATAAATGAAGGCGTCGGCTTCGAGGCTGGATCCGATGACATTTTCGGCGGTAACGGCGAGCATATAGGCGCCGCCAATCGGTGTGTTATCATCGTGCAAAGCTGTTGAAAGCGCTTTCAACAGGATACTCTTGCTGTTACCGACGCTGTCTGTCGTTGCCGTAAAAGAGCGGCTGACGGGGTCGGATCCATAGAGTGGCGTCAATTCCCAATGTACTGTTTCTTCGGGTTCCGATGTGAAAATATCGATCACAATATCGACGTCCACATAGCTGGCGGTATCAAGGCTATTTGCCCGCCGCGAGCGCACTTGCGAAGTTGAAACGCTCAATCCCGGAATATCGGGAATGGCGGTAGGCGTATGCACGCATGTTGGTATCGGACAGCCTGCCGGACGCCAATATTCACCACTCCACACATAGACACAAGGCGTCAAACCTTTGCATGGATCGTCTGTTTTATTATAGACGACCATGCCTGTCGCCGATTCGTCGACGTCCAACAGGTAAGTATAAGTATCTCCAAGATAGAGTTTGGAAGTATCCGGCAACGCGACCACCGGCAATTTCAATCCCAGCGAATCTACTGCGCCCGATACCGACGTTGTCCGCAGCTGCAATAATGCTGCCCGATGCGGCAGGTCTAAAGTCCCAATATTGATCTGGGCGCTTGTCATCGTCGTCGCGATGATCGTTGTTGAAAGTACTACTATTTTTCTCATTTACTTGTCGTCTGTTTTTTTATTTTTGACGGTGCAAAGGTAATGCGGTTTTTTAAAACTGCAAAATGGGCAAAAATCAGAAATTTGCGATTTTTGCAAAAAATCGACCGAAAAATCGGAAAAGTCGGAGAAAAGTTGCAATTTTTGCAACTCAAATGTTAAAAGCACCTGATTTTTTGCGATTTTCGCAAAAAGTTTTTTCGGAATTATTGATTTTCGCAAAAAGTTTTTGGCTTTTTTCTTGATATTTTTTCGTCATCTTTTGTCGGAACTGTGATTTTTATGGATGATAGTGTACACAAACACCACAGGGGAAATCAAAAAAATCACCATCCAATCACGGTTCGGAAAAAGGGGTTTTGATTTTTGTGGGAAGTCGGAAATTCCATGTATAATAGCGGGCGAAGAAGGCAAAAGCAAGCACACCCGAAAGGATCAGGACGATTGCCTCTTTGTTAGGATTGATGGCAGTAGCCTGAAAAACGGCGTTGGTCTGCAAAGCAGAAGCGTCGTGGGTTACAAACAGTGATAGAAATACGTTGTTGACGGCGTGCATCCCCAATGTCAATTCAATACCGTCGTCGAAAATAGCGATAGCGCCAAACAGCAATCCGAAAAAGAGGTATTGCGTCATCGAAATCCAAAAGCCAAATTCGCGCACTTCGGGATTCATACAATGCATCAAAGCAAACAGAACGCCGGGGACAATCAGCGCCAACCAGCGGTTGTTGGTCAGGACGCCCACGCCCTGCGACAAATAGCCGCGAAAAATCAATTCTTCGGTCGTGGTCTGTATCGGAATCAGCAGTAAAGCAATGAATATCAACGGAATAAATGTTGTCCAATCTAACTGAAAATGATAGGTTTCGGGAAACATCATATAGTCGATCACCAAATATAAGCCCAGCAAAATGCCCCAGACATAGGCGCCCATCGCGATGCGTTTGAAACGAATTTTACGCCCGCCATTGACGGTGTCGGCAAAACTGCGACGATGTAATTGCCTGATCAGAAAGACAATCAGGATCAGAGAAAACACAAACGGTAGCAACATCAGTGCTAAACCGGCGTTCGACGACAGCCCGAAAGCGCTCAAATCTGTCGGGTTCGACGGATCAAGACCGGCTGCAATGCCGCCATTGCGAAACGTATGAACGGCGACCACAATACTGAGGGGTATGGCACCGAGAAATTGTCCGCCGAGAAAACCTCCCAGCACAACGACCAAATATTTCCAAAATTGATTCTGCGTTTCAAAAGTTCTTTCTAAAAATTTCATATACTGTGTTTTATTGATTGAAACGACAAAAATACACAAATAAAATTAATTGCACAAACTTTCTTACGCAGTTACGGAAAATTTCACTACATTTGCGCCTTGAATTTCAACAAACAACAGTTATGATTCATCATTTTGATTTTCTCGTGATAGGCTCCGGTATTGCCGGAATGAGTTACGCCCTGAAAGTTGCCGACAAAGGAAAGGTCGCGCTGCTTTCCAAAACCACGCTGGAAGAAGCAAATACTTTTTATGCGCAGGGCGGCATTGCGTCGGTAACCTTGCCTTGGGACGATTTTGAAAAGCATGTCGCCGACACTTTGGTAGCAGGCGATGGATTGTGTAACCGACAAGTTGTCGAAAAAGTCGTCCGTGAAGCGCCGCAACAAATCCGCGAACTGATTGGCTGGGGCGTCGATTTCGACAAAGATCAGAAAGGCGATTTCGACCTGCACAAAGAAGGCGGACATTCCGAATTTCGTATCCTGCACCACAAAGACAATACCGGACAAGAAATTCAGGAATCGCTGATCAATGCGGTCAAACACCACCCCAACATCACGGTCTATCACCATTATTTTGCCATCGAAATACTGACGCAACACCATCTGGGCGTTAAAGTTACGAAAGATATGCCCAATATCGAATGTTACGGCGCCTACGCTCTCGACGAAAAAACCAATCAAATTCATACTTTTCTCTCCAAAGTAACAATGATTTGCACCGGCGGCATCGGCAATATCTATCAGACGACCACCAACCCGATTGTAGCAACCGGCGACGGCATCGCAATGGTCTATCGCGCCAAAGGGCTGGTGCGCGATATGGAGTTCGTACAGTTTCATCCGACCGCACTGTATAATCCGATGGAACGCCCCTCGTTCCTGATCACGGAAGCAATGCGCGGCTATGGAGGCGTCTTGAAAAATCGGAACGGCGAAGAATTTATGCACAAATACGACTCGCGCCTGTCGTTAGCACCCCGCGATATTGTGGCTCGCGCCATCGACAACGAAATGAAAATCAGCGGCAGCGATTTTGTCTATTTAGATGTAACGCACAAAGACGCCGACGAAACACGGAAACATTTCCCCACGATCTACGAAAAATGTTTGAGCGAAGGCATCGACATCACCAAAGATATGATTCCGGTGGCGCCGGCAGCGCATTATCTTTGCGGCGGCATCGTAGTCGATTTGGATGCGCGAACAAGCATCAATCGGCTCTATGCAGCAGGGGAATGTTCGCGTACCGGACTGCATGGCGCTAATCGTTTGGCTTCCAACTCCTTGATCGAAGCAATCGTCTATGCCGATGCCGCCGCCAAACATTCTTTGGCGCACCTGTCGGAATACGGTTTTTGCCACGCCATCCCCGAATGGGACGACAAAGGCACTTCGCTCACCGAAGAAATGGTGCTGATCACACAAAGCGCTAAAGAAGTCGGATCAATTATGAGCAATTACGTCGGTATCGTCCGCTCCAATCTGCGTTTGGAACGCGCTTTTGAACGCCTCGAAATCATTTATCGCGAAACGGAACGCCTGTTTGTCCGCTCGGTCGTCTCGAAAGACATCTGCGAACTGCGTAACATCGTCAATGTCGGCTACCTCATCATCAAACAGGCAATGGAACGCAAAGAAAGTCGCGGACTGCATTTTACGATAGACTATCCGAAAAAAAGCAATTAAAAAAAATACGCTATGAAACAATATCGAATCGGGCTGTTTATTCCTTGTTATATTGACATGTTTTATCCGCAAGTCGGTATCGCCACGCTCGAATTACTGCAAAAACTGGGGCAAGAGGTCGTTTATCCCGACAAACAGACCTGTTGCGGGCAGCCTTTGGCAAACAGCGGCGCAGAAAAAGAAGCCATCGCCACTTACAAGCATTTTGTAGCGCAGTTTCGCGGCTTTGATTATATCGTAACGCCTTCGGGCAGTTGTGCTTACCATGTGCGGCATCATTTCGATATTCTCGAACAAACCGACGACGTGCGGCAAGTCAGAGAAAACACTTTTGAACTCTGCGAATTTCTGACCGATATTTTGCAGGTGGAAGATTTGAAAATTAAATTTCCGCACCGTGTAGGTCTCCATCAAAGTTGTCACGGCTTGCGCGGACTGAAATTAGCCTCCGCCTCCGAACTGATCGAACAGCGCTATTCCAAACTGCGTCGCTTGCTCGAAAAAGCGGAAGGCATCGAACTGATTGAATTAGACCGACCGGACGAATGTTGCGGTTTCGGCGGCACTTTTTCCATCTTTGAGCCGGACGTCTCCGTCAAAATGGGACGCGACCGCATCGCCGACCACGAGCGACACCACGCCGAATATATCACCTCTTACGATATGTCGTGCCTGATGCACATGGAAGGCATCATCCGGCGACAAGGAAAAGCAATCAAGGTGATTCACGTAGCGGAAATACTGAACAGAAATAGTCTATAATAATATGAATAGCACTCACGCAGAAAACGCGGCGCAATTTCTCGCCGATGAGCCACGCGCCAACTGGCACGACGAAACGCTGTGGATTGTCCGTCAAAAACGCGACAAAGCGGCAGCAAACATTCCCGAATGGGAAAGGCTGCGACAACAGGCGTCCGCCATCAAAGACGAGGTGTTAGCCAACTTGGACGTCTATCTCGAACAGTTTGAAGCCGCCGCCATCAAGAACGGCGCCACCGTGTTTTGGGCTGCCGACGCCGCCGAATTTAACCAAATCATGCTGAATATTATCCGCCGCCACAAGGCAAAAAACATCGTCAAAAGCAAATCCATGCTGACCGAAGAATGTGGCTTAAACCGCTTTCTGCAATCGCAAGGCGTGGAAGTCGTCGATACTGATCTGGGCGAGCGCATCATTCAGTTTCGGCACGAAGCGCCCAGCCACATTGTCCTGCCCGCCATCCATTTGAAAAGGCAGGAAATCGGCGAAACTTTTCACGAAAAACTCGGCACGGAAGCAGGCAATTCCGACCCGACCTATCTGACGCGAGCCGCCCGCAAACATTTGCGCGAAAAATTTCTCGCAGCCGAAATAGCGATTACCGGCGTCAATTTTGCTGTCGCCGAAACCGGCAGCGTGGTCGTCTGCACCAACGAAGGCAATGCCGATATGGGCGTACAGTCCGCTCCGGTGCAGATCCATTGCATGGGATTGGAAAAAATTCTGCCGAGACAAACAGATTTGGGCGTTTTCACCCGTCTGCTGGCGCGAAATGCCACCGGACAAGCTGTTACCTCCTACACGTCGCACTATATGCAACCCAAACCGGAAGGCGCGATGTACATTGTGATTGTGGATAACGGCAGGTCGGCACGCTTGGCAAATCCGAAATATATTCAATCGCTGAAATGTATTCGTTGCGGCGGCTGTATGAATACCTGCCCCGTCTATCGCCGCAGCGGAGGACACAGCTACGGCTATGTAATACCCGGTCCTATAGGATCGATTTTGGCGCCGCACACGCATCACTATCCCGATTTGCCCTTTGCTTCGTCGCTCTGCGGCTCGTGCAGCAATGTCTGTCCGGTCAAAATAGAAATTCACGAACAGCTATATCATTGGCGACAGGATTTGATGCAGCACCGACAAACTTCGTGGCTAAAACGGATGGCGATGAAGGCAACCGGTATTGCGTTGTCCGGAAATCGGCGTTACAATACCCTTGGCGCAGTGGCGCGGTGGGCAGTCGCACATCTGCCGCGAAAACTGCTCTATCTGCCTGTCAACACTTGGGGCGTCGGACGTGAATTGCCGCAAGCGCCCCAACAGTCGTTCAAAGCGTGGTACAAAACAAATAATCCTTCAAAAAAGCAAACCTCATGAGCAAAAAAACGATACTCCAAGCCATTCGACGCAACAAACCGCAATCGACGATGCAATCGGCTCAAGAAGACAATTATCGCTCGCCGTCATGGTCGCAGGAAGAATGTAAATCGCTGTTTATCAAAAACTTACAGCTGCAAGGCGGTGAAATCGGAACGCTTGCCGAACTCCAAACACAACCGGTCGATTTCACCCGCGAAGACCTGCGGGCGGAATATGCCAACGCCCCTTTGGAGAAACTCAACCGCCTTGAATCGGTCTTGATCGAGGGCAATTTCGGCGTCGCCGAAAACGGCGCTATCTGGTTGGAAGACAAAGACTTGCCGCAACGCATCATCCCGTTTATTACGCAACAGTTGATCATTCGACTGCATCCCTCTGCCATCGTCGCCACCATGCACGACGCCTACCGAAAAATCAACTTGACCGGCACCGGCTACGGCGTGTTTATTTCGGGACCATCCAAAACCGCCGACATCGAACAATGCCTCGTCTATGGAGCGCATGGCGCAGTGAAATTGACTGTAATTTTGTAAAATCAAAAAATAATTATTACCTTTGCAGCGATATTGTAATTTATAATATAACTGATAAGGTATTATGGTATATAAACTAACATTTCTTGCCTGCCTCGTCGCAGGATCAGCTGCAACAGCTCAAGTAAATATCGGAACATTAGACACGCCGCATCGCGCATCCTTATTGCATTTGCGCACAAGTTCCGACAGCGACAAAACAGATTCGCTGGGCGTAAAATTACCGGCAATCGCTCTGCCGGACACTGCCAAACTCCATCTCGGCGACGCCTACACCAACGATTTAGACGTCGATGAAACGGCAACCGGAATGATTGTGTTTAACAAAACCAACAATCCCTGCGCCGGGCTGACCCCGTGCCTCTATGTCTGGGACGGCGCCACTTGGCATGCGGCGGGCTGCACGATGCCACAATGCGTTTCGGACGCCAACGAAACCTGCCTCTCGACCAGATTTCCATTAGAGGCAGACGCAATCATGTCCCCAATGATTGCAACAATCCCCATTGATGATGGAGAAGACTACAACGACGAAGGCTACCTGCAATTCCTCACTTTCAATCTTGGCGCTGACCCGACGCTTTCGTCAAGAGAGCAGATTGCATTCTGTGACGATAAAACAGAGGATGCCTCATTCACAGATCCATTCAATGTTGCTCTTTATGGCGGTTTTTATCAGTGGGGACGCAACAACGACGGTTCGCAGTTCAGATGCCAGAAAACAGAAGACGGCGCTAATGACGATTTATTTTCTGAGCTACAAATCGACGGCGGAGCTTATGAGTTGGATCCACTACATTATTCAAGCCAATTCGTGTGGACGCATGAGTCTATGAACCCGCAATTCGACTGGATTACACCATCAGACCCAACACTTTGGGGCAATGGTTTGGACGCGGACAATCAGCCTGCAACGCACAGTGAAGCAGACGCAAATAGAGATTGGAACGACCCTTGCCCTGACCACTGGCGGGTGCCGACGCAGTATGAATGGCGTTTGATTACCGGCGAACCTTATGAGATAAATCCGAGCTCATCGCAATATGGCTATTTTGTTCCTGTCGGAAATCCGAATCTTGTTTGGGTGCGCTTTTCGGATGGCAATATTGTAACCGTATTTCCAAAAAAGGATGATAATAAGGACGACGCCGGAAATTACTTCTATAACAACGGTTATGCTATTTTCGATAAACATTCTTCTATTGAGGATGTATTAGGCGATGTATTTGCTGTCGGTAGAAAAATAGAGGAGATTGTAGAGGCAGAACCGCTGATGTATATACCTGCCGTCGGATACCGTTTATTCGCTGACGCAAGAGTTGAAGGGGTAGGCGAAACTGGTTATTATTGGACGGCGACGAACATCGGCGAAGCATCCGCAAAATATATACAGTTCCACAATACCGGTCTAAATCCCGACGACGCCGTACTACGCTCAACAGGTTGTTCCGTCCGCTGCGTAAAGATGCTATAAGTAATATTGAATTTTATATACAAAAAAATGAAAAAATTATCACCTTTATTCGTCTTGTTTTTGCTCACGGCAGCCATCAAGATTGATGCACAAACAAAGGCGTCCGACGCAGAAATCGGCGTAGTGATCAACGGCGTATGCTGGGCAACCCGCAATGTGGACGTCCCCGGCGCATTTGCCGCCACACCGGAAAGCATCGGCAAGTTCTATCAGTGGAGCCGCATGGTCGCCTATCCCGCGACCGGCGAGGTCGCCAAATGGGACGAGACAACGCCTTTCGTTACCGATTGGGATCCGGTAAACGACCCCTGCCCCGACGCTTGGCGTCTCCCCACCTACACCGAGCTGCAGACATTGGTCAGTGCCGACGGCAATTGGACTACTCAAAACGACGTCGGCGGTTATGTGTTTGGCGTTGCGCCGAATATCGTGTTTTTACCGGCAGCAGGCTATCGCAATGCCGGCGACGGCAAGCTCGACGAGGCAGGCACACTCGGCTTTTATTGGACAAGCACTTGGAACGCCAACGGCATCAACAGTTTTGCCTACTACCTGCTTTTCGACAACACGCACGCCACCACCACTATCAATAGCGGCAGATTCGGGTTTCCGGTGCGGTGTGTGAAGGAATAATTTTGTGTAATAAAAAAAATGAATATCGGATATGTTACCCAATTGTCCCGCAGGGACGGTACTTTATTCTCCGTAGGCTTTAGCCTACGGAGAATTCATCCAAAAGACAAGATTCAATTGCGAAATATGTTAATTATGTGATATGAAAAATGATTAGTGATTTAACCGCAAAAGCAAGGAAGGCAACAAACATCGAACATTCATCCCAAGCTACTAAGGGCGCCTGCGGGAATAAGGGATTAAAAATCAAGGCAATCAAGTCAATCTTATGAAAATCAAGGTTCAGAAAAAGGCTATTGCGTATATCAAAAAAAAGTCGTACTTTTGCCGCAAAAAACACAAATCATCCATGAAAAATTCAAATTTATTTCGCGGGAAAGACGGTAGCAACTACTTGTTCCCATTCATTTTAGTAACTTCATTGTTCGCCCTGTGGGGCTTTGCCAACGACATCACCAACCCGATGGTAGCGGCGTTTAAGAACATCTTGCTGATCTCCAATTTTGAAAGTTCGTTAGTGCAGTTTGCTTTCTATGGCGGCTATTGTTTTATGGCGATTCCGGCGGCGCTGTTCATCCGAAAATTCAATTACAAATCGGGAATTTTGATGGGCTTATTGCTCTATTCCGGCGGTTGTCTGCTGTTTATCCCGGCGGGCAATGCGATGAATTTTATCGCTTTTCTGTTAGCATATTTTGTGATGACTTGCGGTTTATCGTTCTTGGAAACGACCTCCAATCCCTACATTTTGTCGATGGGGGCAGAAGAGACTGCGACGCGCCGTTTGAATTTTGCACAGGCATTTAATCCGATAGGCTCTATCACCGGCATGTTGATTGCTAAAGAACTGATTTTAGCGCGATTAAATCACAGTTCCGAAGTCGAGCGAATTGCCATGCGCGACACGCAACCCGACGCACTGATCGCTATTCAGCAAGCCGATTTGGAGGTAGTGAGCTATCCTTATTTAATATTAGGCGTAGTCGTTTTTGCTTTTTTTCTGTTGTTCTTTTTCGCCCGTTTACCGAAAACGGCAAACCATATCGACCCTCTGCCGCTGAAAGCGACCGTTAAAAAGCTGTTTCAGAACAAGATATATATTTGGTCGGTCGTGGCGCAGGCGTTTTATGTCGGCGTACAGATTATGGTTTGGACTTTCATTATTCAATATGCCGAACACGAATTGGGGATGCCCAAAGCCATTGCGCAGGGCTATAATATTGTAGCGATGGCGATTTTTGTCAGCAGTCGGTTTATTTGCACTTTCCTGTTGAAATATATTCGTCCGGCGCGATTGCTGACGGCTTTGGCTATTGCGGGCGGCATTCTGACTGTCGGTACTATCTTTTTACCCAATGCGCCTTTTGTTGAAGGGCAATATTTCGGCGCTTATTGGGGATTGTATTGTTTGGTAGCGATTTCGGCGTGTATGTCGCTGATGTTTCCGACGATTTACGGCATTGCGCTCAAGGGAATGGGCGATGAGGCAAAATTAGCGTCGGCAGGTTTGATTTTCGCGATTGGCGGCGGTTGCATTATGCCACCTGCACAAGGTTGGCTGATCGACGTAACGTCTTCGGTCAGAATTTCATATATTTTGCCCCTGATTTGCTTTGTGGTGATTGCTGCATTTGGGCGATGGGTAGGGCTGAAATCGCGATGAGTTTTACAGCACGCCCTTTGTCGTCGGCAGTTCGTCGTTCCAGATTTCGCGGCGGATAGCCATACGAATAGCGCGGGCAAAAGCCTTGAAAATTCCTTCGATTTTGTGGTGTTCGTTCTGTCCTTCGGCGCGGATATTCAGGTTCATTTTGGCGGCGTCGGTCAGCGATTTGAAGAAGTGCATAAACATTTCCGTAGGCATCTCGCCGACTTTTTCGCGATGAAATTCGGCGTGCCAGACTAACCACGGACGTCCTCCGAAATCCAAAGTCGCCGCGCACAGGCAATCGTCCATCGGCAGGCAAAAGCCGTAACGCTCGATGCCGCGTTTGTCGCCCAAAGCTTGCCACAGCGCCTCGCCTATTGCGATGCCGGTATCTTCAATCGTATGGTGTTCATCGACGTACAAATCGCCTTTGACATGCACGCTCAGATCGGCTCCGGAATGTTTGGCAATCTGTTCCAAAAGATGATCGAAAAATCCAAGACCGGTGGCGACGTCCGCTTTGCCTGCGCCGTCGAGATTTAACTTAATGGCGATGTCGGTTTCTTTGGTTTTGCGCACGACGGAGGCGCGTCGTTCCGGCAGGAGGATGGTTTCCGCGATTTTGTCCCAAGTCATATTACTGTCTATAAGCAGCGAGCGACAGCCCAGATTGGCGGCTAATTGCGCATCGGTCGGTCGGTCGCCGATCACCCACGAAGCCGCCAAATCGTAATCGCCGTTCATATAGTCGTGCAACATGGCGACGCCGGGTTTGCGCGTCGGCAAATTATCTTCCGGTAAGGATTTGTCAATCAGGATGTTATCGAAGACGATACCTTCGTTGCGCAAGAGCTGCAAGAGTTTGTCCTGCACCGTATCGAAATGCGCTTGCGGATAGCTTGCCGTTCCCAATCCATCCTGATTGCTGACCATAACAAATTCAAAATCAGTTTTTTGACGGAGCAGATACAAATTTCGAACCACTCCGGGCAAGAGTTCCAACTGTTCCAAAGTATCTATTTGAAACGTCAGGGGCGGCTCGATAATCAGCGTTCCGTCGCGGTCGATAAATAATGCCTTTTTCATGAATATTCTTGGTGTTTGTATTTAAAAATCAAGGCAAAAGCAATGGCGACGATCAGCGCGTAGGCGGCAAAAACCAACCAGATATGCACCCAGTCTTTCTCTAATGTTGCCGGATTTTCAAACCATTTGGCGATGGCGGCGCCTGCGATAATATTACCCATCACGGCGCCTATCCCGTTGGTCATCAACATAAAAACGCCTTGCGCGGAGGATTGAATTTCGGGGCGGGTATTTTTTTGTACAAACAGAGCGCCGGAAATATTGAAGAAATCAAATGCCATACCATATACGATGCAGGACAATACAATCAGTCCGAACCCAAACGCCGAATTGCCTGCGAAACCGAACAAACCGAATCGCACTACCCATGCCAGCATACTGATCAACATCACATTTTTGATACCGAAACGCCTCATAAAGAAGGGAATAGCGAGGATAAACAGCGTTTCCGAAATTTGCGAAATCGACAAAATAATGGTGGAAAGATTGTTGATAATACTGCCTTTGGGAAATACATTTTCATCCTGCAAAAAACTGTCGCCGTAAGCGTTGGTGAGTTGCAAAGCGCCACCGAGTAACAGGCTGAAAATGAAAAATATCGCCATTTTTTTTTCTTTGAACAGCGAAAACGCCTGCAATCCGAGTTTTTCGACAAGCGATTGACGTCCAATCTTTATTGTCTTTTCTTTTTCGATGGTCGGCAAGAAAATAAACGAGAAAACAGACAGGATGAAAGCGCCGACGGCAGCAATCTCAAACGACACTTTGATGCTGAAACCCAAGCCCCATTCTTTCGTAAAAAAATTAGTCAGCCACATCGCTGCGATGAAACCGACTGTCCCCCAAACGCGAATCGGCGGAAAATCTATGGTCGGATCTTGTCCGTTTTTGCGCAGGACTTCAAAACCGATAGCGTTGTTCAGCCCCAAAGTCGGCATATAAAAACACATCGCGAGCAGCAACACCCAGAAAAAGGTCATCGGCAAATCAATGAGCGGCAAAAAGCACATCGTCGCGCCAAAAAGCAGATGCAGACCGGCATAGACATAATTTGCTTTCCATTTGTCAGCCAGAATACCGAACAAGGTCGGCATAATCAGCGAGGCAAAACCCATTGTGGAGAACACCAAGCCGAATTGCGCTCCGTCCCAGTGTTTTTCGACAAAGCCGTAATGGGCAAGTGTCATCATCCACGCTCCCCAAACAAAAAATTGGAGAAAATTCATGATTATCAGACGCGGTTTCATCTTTTCAAAGATTTATTTAAAGGTTAACTTGAAATTTCGTATTGCCGTTCACAAAGAAATCGACGATTTGATTGGCGGCAGCGATGCCTGCGTTGTTGTTGGCTTCGGCAGTTTGGGCGCCCATCTTTTTCGGTGTCGAGAAATAGCGATTGGCAAATTTTGCCGTCAGTTCTTCGTGATTTTTCGGCATAATGTCGGTGATATATTTGAAATCGGGACGGGTTTCCATCAGTTGCACGAGTTCCGCTTCGTTGATGACTTCTTTGCGAGCCGTATTGATCAGCACGGCTTTTTTGGGCATCCGGTTCAGCAAAGCGTAATTGATCGAGTTTTTGGTTTCGTCGGTTGCCGGAATATGCAGCGAAACATATTGGCAGGTTTCGTAGAGTTCTTCCGCGGATGCAAGTGGCGTAACTTCGTCTTTTTCAATCACTTCCGACGGGCAGAAAGCGTCGTAGGCATAAATTTCCATGCCGAAACCTTTGGCGATGCGGGCGACGTTGCGACCTACGTTTCCGTAAGCGTGGATGCCGAGCCGTTTGCCTTTCAATTCTGTTCCTGACGAACCGTCGTAGAAATTACGCGCCGAATAGACCATCAAGCCCAAGGCTAATTCGGCGACGGCATTCGAGTTTTGTCCGGGTGTGTTCATCACCACGACTTTGCGGGCGGTGGCGGCATCCAAATCGACGTTGTCGTAACCGGCGCCTGCGCGTACCACTATTTTCAATTTCGGAGCGGCAGCCAAAACTTCTGCGTCGATCACATCGCTGCGGATGATGATGGCGTCGGCATCTTTTGCGGCGTCGAGCAGTTGCGCTTTGTCCGAATATTTTTCCAACAGGACAGTTTCCATTTGTGCATTGTCCAAAACTTGTTTGATGCTTTTCACCGCGTCGGGTGCAAAAGGCTTTTCTGTAGCTATAAGTACTTTCATATTTGTATTTTTTATATGTTAATGATTTATTTTTTTCGTTCGATGGTGTAGGCAATCAGTTGCAGCAGCGCCTGTTTGGTCTCCGAATCGGGGAATCGTTGCAGCAGTCGGATGGTTTCTTGTTTGATGTGCATCATTTTTTCCTGCGCATATTCGACGCCATTGTGTTGTTTGGCAAAATCCAAGAGACGTCGAATGTTTTCGGCGGAGAAATCCTGCGTCCGAATCAGTTTCATCATTTCGGCGACCTGCATTGGTGAGGCGGTCTGCAAAGCGTAGAGTAAGGGCAGGGTGATTTTCCCTTCGCGAATGTCATTGCCGGTCGGTTTGCCGATGTCGCCCTGTTCGTAATAGTCAAAAATATCGTCCCGCAATTGAAAACACAGCCCAATATTTTCGCCCACCAAGCGCAAAGTTTGGATGGTCTCCGCATCGGCGTCCACCGACATAGCGCCCATTTCGGCGCAGGAGGCAAGCAGGATGGCGGTTTTTTTGCGAATGATTTCAAAATAGCGGTTTTCGTCGATGACGGGTTCCGTAGCGCCGATCAGCTGTGTCAGTTCGCCTTCCGACAGGTTTTGCGCTACCGTTGCCAATATTTTCAGAATGGGAATATTTTCGGTGGCTACCCCCAGCGTAATGGCTTTTGAGAGGATATAATCGCCCAATAGAACGGCGATTTGATTGCCGAATTGCGCCATTGCGGAAGGTTGTCCGCGTCGTTCTTTCGTGTTATCCACCACATCGTCGTGAACGAGGGTGGCATTGTGCAACAGTTCGAGAATCAGAGCGTAATCCAATGTTTTCCGATTGGGCGTGCCACATAATTTTGCTACCAGAAACACTGTCAACGGACGTATCCGTTTGCCGTTGGTTTCGGATATAAAATCAAGCAGAAATTGAAAGCGTTGATCACCTGTTTTCAGGATGTTTTGATACTGTACATCAAAGGCTTTCAATTCATTTGCGACCGGTAGAGAAAATTGTTGCAGCATAATTTTGGGTACAAAAGTACATCAAATATTTGAAAAATCACGTTCTTGCGCCAAATATTTTGCTGCCGATGCGAATGAGGGTACTGCCTTCTTCGATGGCTATCTGATAATCGTCGCTCATTCCCATCGACAGTTCGTTGAAATCCGTTGCCGAAAAACGGCGCTCTTGCAGCTGTAAAAAGAAGCGATGCAGGGTTGCAAATTCCCGACGGATCTGTTCGCGGTCGTCGGTTAGACTTGCCATTCCCATCAATCCGGCGATGCGGACATACGGATAAAGCATTTGCAGCTGTTCTTGGCACAAAGTTTCTGCCTCTTCAAACGAAAACCCGAATTTGTGCGCCTCCTGTGCGATATGTATTTGCAGTAGCACACGGATTTGGCGCCCGACTTTTTCGGCTTGATGGTTGATTTCCGACAGCAGATTCCGGCTGTCCACCGACTGAATGGTATGCACAAAGGGAACAAGGTATTTTACTTTATTCGCTTGCAAATGCCCGATGAAATGCCATTCGACATCTTGAGGCAGGCAGATCACTTTTCCTGCCAACTCCTGCACACGATTTTCGCCGAAACGACGTTGTCCGGCATTGTAGGCTTCTCTGATCGTTTCGACGCTGTGAAATTTCGATACTGCCAACAGTTTGATGTTGTCCGGCAGTTCGCTGTGCAGCCGATGGATACGAGCGCCAACCGTCATTCTTTGTCCGCTTTAAAGGGGAACACGTCCATAATCAATGTTTCCGCAACGGAGGCAATGACATAGTCGGACATGGTTGATTTCATTCCGTTTTCGATGGCGGCAATCGCGCCTTTGATGTCGGTTGCCTGCGCAATCATATTGACGGCTGTTTTCTTTTCGGCGCCGCTTTTTTCGTCCAAAGAGATGAAAAGGACTTTAGCTTTGTAATAACGATCGCCGGTTTCGTCGAGAAACAATTCGCCCAATTTGGCGCGTTTGATGTTGGCGACCATAAATTCGCCGGTGGCATGTTTGATTTCTTCATAGAGACGGGCTTCCGCTTCGGTAAACGACAGGGCATCCACTAAATAGGCTTCCGTAACGCGCTTCTGAACGCCGGTATCCATCATCTTATCGTAAGAAATTTTACATTCAAAATAATTCATATTCGATGTGGTGTTGTTATTCTACTATGGTAACCCAATCATATTTGTCGGGTTCGTCGCCATATTGAATGGCGCGTAATTTTTTATACAGACTTTCGCACACTTTGCCCGGTTTGCCGTCGGGCGAGAAAACGTATGAATGGTGATTATCAACGTCATCGACGCGCTGTATCGGGCTGATGACGGCTGCCGTTCCACACATTCCGGCTTCTTCAAAGGTGGATAATTCTTCCAACGGAATTTGTCGCCGCTCAACTTTCATGCCCATATCGGTCGCCAATTGCATCAGACTTTTGTTGGTGATGGACGGAAGGATAGATGATGATTTCGGCGTGATATAGGTGTTGTTTTTGATACCGAAAAAATTGGCGGGACCACATTCGTCGATGTATTTTTTCTCTTTGGCGTCTAAATAGAGGACGGCGGAATAGCCTTTTTCGTGGGCAATTTCACCTGCGACCAAGCTTGCCGCATAGTTGCCACCGACTTTATAAATGCCTGTTCCGAGTGGTGCGGCGCGGTCGTATTCGCGGAAAATGACCACCGGTGTCGTTTTGAATCCTTCTTTGAAATAAGGTCCGACCGGCGTAACGAAGACCACGAACAGGTATTCCGATGCGGGTTTCACGCCGACTTGCGCGGAAGTGCCTATCAGGATGGGGCGAATATAGAGCGAGGCGCCGCTTTCGTAGGGCGGCACAAATCGTATGTTGCGTTTGACGGCTTCGACGACGGCGCGTTCAAAGAGTTCGACCGGCAGTTGCGCCATCAAAATTCCCTGTGCCGACGATTGCATCCGCAAAGCATTTTCGCGCATGCGGAAGATGCGCACTTTGCCGTCTTGTCCGCGAAAAGCTTTCAGCCCTTCAAAGGCTTCCTGTCCGTAGTGCAGACAGGTGGCGGCGATGTGTATGGGGAAATATTCCGATTCGGATATTTCCAAATCACTCCATTGTCCGTCGCGGTAGTACGCACGAACATTATAATCGGTTTTCATGTAACCAAAGGTCAAATCCGACCAGTTTATATTTTCCATATCTTTTGAATTAGGCTGCAAAGTTACGCTTTTCTTCGCAAAAAACAAAAAGAATGACGAATTTGCTAATGTACATAATAATCATTATTTCTGACAGTTTTGTCAAATTCGGCATAAGTATCGCAATGCAAGTATTTTTCGGGCAGTTTTTTGCGCCGATAATCCAATACATATTTTGCCTGCAAGTTTTCTGTTGCGCTTGTGTATTGATATATTGTATCCGCATACGGCTGAGTAACCATAACCGATTGATTGTTAAAATATAAATAATCATAACCCGACAAAACCTTGCCTAAAGGTAAAGTGTAGAAGGCAGCATTTTTGATTTTGAATTTTTTGTCGGTTATCAATAATGTATAATCCGCCACTGCTCCCAAATGTCCATTTCCCTGCCTGTCAAAAATAATGATTCCACGTCCCTTGAAACTGTCCATAATATAAATGTTTGAATCCGTAACAATGATTTTGTAGATGTCATCTACCAAACTTTGGTCGGTAGTTTCAAGCGGAATTAGATGTAGTTTTTTTACCAAAGAACCAAAATCGAAATTTCTGTTACAATCAACTATTCAGACAAAAAACAAAACAGGCTGACATCTTTTAGTCTGTCAGCCTGTTCCTCATGAAAAATAAAACTCAATTTCTTGGAGGTCCATCGGGTCCATTTTGCCCGCCATTACGTCCGCCACCCATTCTCTGTGCGTTGCTTTCTTTGAATTTTTTTACCTGTTCTTCGGTAAGCACGGCTTCAATCGCTTTGTTTTTTTCGGTGTTCAAAGCCATCATTTTTTCACGCATTGCTTCGCGGTCATCGCCGCTACTTTGAAAGAGTTCTGCCTGTTTTTTGGCATACGCAACATTAATCGAATCGACAAGTACTACTTGTTCATCGCTTAATTTTAACTCGGTTTTCATCCGTTCTGTTTGGCGTTTTGCCATCTCTTCGGGGTTAACCTGACCTCTCTGACCCGGCTGTGCAAAAATCATTGTGGAGGCACACAATAAAAGAGCCGTAAATACTGACTTTTTCATATTACTTCAGATTTTTAAAAATAAAAAACTCACGATATTATAGACTTTTCCAAAGTTTAAAAGTTTAAACGGAATCAAATTAATTGCATAAATAAATTCATTTATTGAAAATATTGTATTATCTTTGCAGTCAATTTGTGCAGAAAGCATAAACGAACTGTTTCAAAGAAGCCGGTGATGAGAAAGAAATGAAACTGTTAAGCGTATTATTATGAATTTATTAGAAGAAAAATTAAGAAAGTACGATGCTCCTCAAAAGGTGAAAGCGATGGGAATTTATCCATACTTTCGCGTCATTGAAAGCGACCAGGACACTGAGGTTACGATCAATGGGAAAAAAGTACTGATGTTTGGGTCTAATGCTTATTTGGGATTAACGAATCACCCAAAAGTCAAAGAAGCCGCTATTGCCGCCATCAAAAAATATGGTACGGGAATGGCAGGCAGCCGTTTTTTAAATGGCACATTAGACATCCATATCGAATTGGAAAAGAAAATTGCCGATTTTTTAGGGAAAGACGACGCCATTGTTTATCCGACTGGTTTTCAGGTAAATGTAGGCGTCGTTTCATGTGTAACCGGGCGTGAAGATTTTATTATTTGGGACGAATTAGACCACGCATCCATTATCGAAGGGCATCGCCTGTCGTTTTCGCAGCGGATCAAATTTCGCCACAACAATATGGAATCGTTAGAAACGCAGTTACAAAAATGCGATCCCTCAAAAATCAAACTGATCGTCGTGGATGGCGTCTTCAGTATGGAAGGCGATATTGCCAACCTGCCGGAAATCGTGCGGTTAGCAAAAAAATACGACGCCAATGTGATGGTCGATGAGGCGCACGGTATCGGCGTGTTAGGTCGGCAAGGACGCGGCGCATGCGACCATTTCGGCGTCTTGCCCGACGTGGATTTGATCGGTGGAACTTTCAGTAAATCATTGGCTTCGATCGGCGGATTTATTGCCGGATCGGATGCGGTGATCAACTTTTTGCGCCACAATTCGCGGTCGTATATCTTCAGCGCCAGCAATACTCCGGCGGCTACGGCTGCGGCGATGGCTGCCTTCGATATTATGATCAACGAGCCGGAACGGATGCAACATCTGTGGGATTTGACGCATTATGCTTTGAAACATTTTCGGGCAATGGGCTGCGAAATCGGGCATACGGCAACGCCTATTATTCCGCTCTTTATTCGCGACAACGACAAGACCTTTTGGGTTACAACCACCTTGTTTGAAGAGGGCGTTTTCGTCAATCCGGTAGTCGCTCCGGCAGTCGCCTCCGCAGATACGCTGATCCGTTTTTCACTGATGGCTACGCATACTTTTGAACAGTTAGATCGCGCATTGGAAACGATTGAGCGCGTGTTTAAAAAAGCCGGATTGCTCGAAAATAAAAAATGCTAAACGCCTCTATCCCAAACTATTCTATTCGCTGATCCTGATGATGATAAAGGGGGGTAGCGCTGTAAGTTGTGAAAGGCAAAGCGGGCAATCCGTCGCGATTGAACAGATTCGGCACGGCGACTTCATCCCATGCATAACGGACAAAATACGGCTCTTTGATGTTGGCGTTTGAGAGAACGACGGTCTTCCCTTCGATGCTCGCGTCTGCTTTGCGAAACATTCCGCTCTTATCGCTGATTTCAAACCGATTGGGCGCTTGTCCGTCGTTGGTCGTCAAGCCCGAATCGGCATTGTCGAAATCGACAATGATTTTGTCGCCTGCAATGCGGTAATTTTTCAACGCCGGACCCATGCAGACAAGCTGATTTTTGCCGTAATCTTTTGCTAACGCCCAACGTGCCAACCTCTCGCCGACGATCCATTTGTAAGGCGGATGAATGTCCGTTACATCATCGACCAAATCGGTAGTTTGCGCCATTCCCGATCGCGGAATATGCTGCATGCAGGCATATTGTACCTCCCAAAAACGAGGCAACGCTTCCCAAGTATGCGATACGGGATCGCCCCGCCGTTGTGAATAAGTATACGGAGCCAACTGCACATAGTAAAACGACAAAGTTGTATCCTGCCAAGCTTCGCGCCACGATTCGACCAAAGTTTGTTGCTTGTAGCAATATTGTTCTTCGTCCCCCTTGATCAGATTGGCTTCGCCCTGATACCAAAGAAAACCTTTGATCGCGAAGGGGATCATTGGGCGCACCATCTTTTGAAAGCGGGCGCCTGCGGTCATCCATGTTTCGATTTCGGTGCCGCCCCACGAGGTAGAGATGATGCCGACGGGAACGTCTAAATTGTCGGTCAGCGTTTTTGCAAAGAAATAAGCGACTGCCGAGACCGGCGCCAGTGTTTTCTGACTTAATGTTGTCCATCCCAACGACGGCAAGGTATCGGCATCCAATCGACGTTTGACGTGCAAAGTGCGGATCAGCGGGCTGTTAGCTTTTCGGAAAGCTTTGGACTGATAATTGGCGTCGCCGCGTTTCGGTTTGCTGTATTGTTGGTGGTTGTTCATCGAATATTCCATATTGGATTGTCCCGACGCCAACCAGACTTCGCCAATAAGGATATTGCGCAGTACGATGCTATTTTTCTCGCCTTCGACCGAGAGTTGTTGCTGTGTTTTGGTGGCAGTCAGCGGGGTCAGCGTGATCGACCAGTTGCCGTTGATATCGGCTGTGGTGCGGTGCGTCTGTTGTTGAAATTGAACGATCACAGATTCTTGTGGCGCAGCAGTTCCCCAAATTTTCACAGGTTTGCCCTGTTGCAAAACCATATTATCACTAAAAATGATCGGCAAGCGGACGTCCGCCCATGTCTCGAACACCGTCGCCATACAGCATAAGGTTGTCAGAATAAATCGAATAAACAGATGTGGCTTCATATTGGTATTTTTAAAATGAATGCTGCAAAGGTACAAAAAAATAGTGAAATAGTGGAGAGTGATTAGTGCTAACGCAGATTCCTTGCTTCGCTGCGGAATGACGGGGCGGTCTGAACCTTGATTTTTAAGCCCTCATTTATTAAGGTTCCCTTAGTAGCCATGTATAAAACGCCTCATCATCCTGCCCTTATTCCATTATTAATCTTTGGAAAATAAGGGAATAAGGGTAAAAAATCGCGGACATTCAACTCCAAACTACTAAGGGTGCCCGCAGGAATAAGGGTGTCTGTTTTTTACCGCAAAGG
>JAISUM010000109.1 GCA_031272095.1 Candidatus Symbiothrix sp.
GCTCCCGGACTTACCGTCCTGCAAAACGGCGGCTCGGAATGGGATAACGGACCCACTATGTACATCCGCGGACTTGGCGGATTGAGCGGAAACGAGAACGTGCTGGTGCTGGTCGATGGCTTTGAACGCCCGCTCAGCAGCATCAATAAAGACGACGTGGAAAATATCCAAGTCCTGAAAGACGCCGCCGCAACAACGATTTACGGCTTGCGCGGCACCAACGGCGTCATTTTGGTCAATACGAAAAAAGGTATTTATGAAAAAACCGAAATAGCCGTCAGTTACGACCACGCTTTCGCTTCGCCTGTCGGATTGCCCAACTTCGTTGACGCCTATACCTACGCTTCCGGAATGAATGAGGCTCGCCGCTTGGACGGCGCTGCGCCGGAATACAATGAATACGCAATGGAACGTTTCCGTACAGGCGATTCGCCCTATCTCTATCCGAATGTCGATTGGATGAACGAAATCTACCGTCAGAATGGCGCGACCAATCAATACAATGTTTCTATTCGCGGCGGCGGCAGTAAAGCGCGTTATTACGGCAGCATGAATCTGATCAGTAATTCCGGCTTTATGAAGCAGGAAAGCGTGTTTTCCGATAATAATACACAAATGCTTTATTCAAAAATGAATACGCGGATCAATTTGGATATCGACATCACGCCGCTGACCGATTTTATTGTGCGGATGAACGGCATCCTCGCGGAACAAAATGTCCCCGGTTCGGGCTATTCTTTTGTGAGCGACCTCTATTCTCTTCCATCGGCGGCATTTCCGATCAAGACGGAATCGGGCGCGTGGGGAAGCAGTGATATTTGGACAAGCAACCCTGTGGCGCGTTCCGCCGCGTCGGGCAATACCATTTATCATTCCCGATCATTGTCGTCCGATGCCGAATTGCGCCAACGGCTCGATCCGTTTGTCGAAGGGCTCTCTTTCGGCGCAAGAGTCGGATATGACAACTATGCCCAGCTGAACGACGCCACAACGCGAACTTATGCTTATGAAATTCAAAATATTACCTACGGTGCCGACGGTTTGCCGTCTTTGATTGGCAAAACCACAGGCGGGAAAGACGAGGCAAACTCTTTCTCTCACGGTTTAAGTACTCAATGGCGGCGTTTTGCCTTTGAAGCGGCGGCTTATTACCACCGCGTCTGGGAAAAATCGAAATTGGATGCAAATCTTGTGTATTCGCTCGAAAACTATACAGGAACCGGACAGAACAATATCACCAACCGTATGCATTACGGATTGTCGGCGCACTATGGCTACCTGAATCGCTATTTTATCGACGGCGCTTTTGCCATCAGCGGCTCTAACCAACTGCCACCCGACGACAAATACGGATATTTTCCTGCTGTTTCGGCAGCTTGGCTTGCTTCGGAAGAAGATTTCCTGAAAGCCAACAGTTTTGTTAATTTCCTGAAACTCCGCGCTTCGTGGGGCATTACCGGCAGAGATTACCGTCCCGAAGCAAATATGTACCGACAGACCTTCGGATCCGGAACCGGATATCCGTTCACATCGACGGAAACCAACACCTCCGGCATGAAAGAAAACCGCTATCCGAGTTATGGCATGACCTACGAAAAAGCCTACAAAAGCAATGTCGGAATGGATGTGCTGATGTTCAAGAACTTAGACTTAACCGTCGATGCCTTCCTTGAAAATCGTCGCGATATTTTGGTCTTGAGCAGCGGAACGCTTTCGTCCCTGATCGGACAGAGCCTGCCTTATGCCAATGTGGGCGCAGTCGATAACAAAGGCGTGGAACTCGGATTGACTTACAGCGACCGTATCGGCGATTTTACATATCAGGTGTCCGGCAATTTTGCCTATACGCGCAGCAAAGTGATTGAAAGTGGCGAGGAATTTAAGCCCGACGAATATTCTCGTGAAAAAGGTCGTCCGGTCAGCCAGATTTTTGGTTACGAGGCAAGCGGCTATTATACGGCAGATGATTTCGATGCGGACGGCATTTTGCTCTCCACGCTTCCCGCCAATGCCTTGTATAAAGACCTCGCCCCGGGCGATGTGAAATTGGTCGATAAAAACGGTGACAATGTCATCAACGAATACGACCGCACTTATATCGGCTACAATTCCGTATGTCCGGAAATTTATTATTCCGCATCTATCAGTTTGGAATACAAAGGAATAGGTATCGACGCACTCTTGCAGGGCGCAACGAATTATACGGCGCAACTGACGCTGACCGGTTTGTATCGTCCGCTGACGGGCAACACAACCATGTCGCAATATTACTACGACAACCGATGGACGCCCGAAACGCCCAACGCCCGCTTCCCGCGTCTGACGCTACTCGACAATGCCAACAACACCGCAATGAGTACCGTCTGGATCACCGACCGCTCGTTTGCCAAACTGCGGCATTGCGAAGTCTATTACCGCTTTACAAACGACTGGCTGTTTGGTGCGCTGGGAATCAAAGACGTCAAACTATATGTGCGCGGCTTGGATTTGCTGACATTCAGCAATATCACGGAAACCGACCCCGAATTGCTGAGTTCAGGTTATCCGCTCGCCAAGTCAATCAATCTTGGATGTAAAATAACTTTCTAAACGAATAAAAAACATGAAAAAGATATTAATAATACCGACATTAGTTGTCCTCGCATTTTCTTCGTGTATCACCGATGGAAATTTTTTGGAATACGACGAAACAACCGTTTATGAAGCAGATGCGATACGCAAAAACTTCGACCGCACAACGCAGTATGTTACGGACATTTACAGCTATCTGCCGACTGATTTTTGGTCGGTAGGGTCTGCGATGCGTTCTTCTGCTTGCGACGAAGGCGAATATGTGTGGCCTACGAGCGATATTCACATTATGACCAACGGACGCTGGAGCGCTCTCCGCACGGTGGACGAAGGTTGGAGTACTTTCTATAAAGGGATCCGCGCTTGTAATTTGTATCTCGAAGAGTTCAACAACAGCACCTTCGACGAAAACAAATACGACCAGAACTATCCGAATCAGATGACGCGCTACCGCAATTTTGAGTGGGAAGTGCGTTTTCTCCGCGCCTATTTTCATTTTGAACTGCTCCGTCGCTACGGCGATATTCCTTTGGAAACGAGAACGTATTCAACCGATGAAGTAAATAGTTTGTCGCGAACTCCTTTCGACGAAGTGGTGCAATTTATTGTGGATGAATGTGATACGGTCAAGGCGAATATAACGCCGGCGTATGACGGCGATTATGCCGAAATTTTCAAGCAGGAAATCAGTCGCGTTCCCAAGGCGGCAGCTTATGCGCTCAAATCCAGAGTTTTGCTCTATGCGGCAAGTCCCTTGCACAATCCCGAAAACGACCGATCCCGCTGGTTGAGAGCCGCTACTGCTGCAGCAGAAATGCTCCAAGCGATGGATGCGGGCGAACCCGGTTTTAAATCTTACGCATCCTCCCGCTTGCCGGCTTATGCGATGGGGCTTGCCCCGACAAATTTTTCGCTTGCGCAAAGCGAAGTGATTTTTGCCACCCGTACTGCAAAATCAAGCAGCTTGGAGGCAAATAATTTTCCGGTCGGCTACGAAGGTGGAACATCCGGAAATGTTCCCACGCATAATTTGGTTGAAAAATACGGTATTACGCAGGACGTTTTAGATGCTAATCCCGGTCAAGCCACAGCATGGAACAACAGAGATCCGCGTCTTGCTTTAGTAGTGGCGCTTAACTGGACAACGCCTTTTACCAACTACTCACAATTGCAAATCTACGAAGGAGGCGCCAACGGATTGCCCAAAACCGGCGCGACAAATACCGGTTATTACCTCAAAAAATTCCTGTTTGAATCGGTCAATCTCAAAGCAGGACAAACTGTTACCTATACGCACGCCTTTCCGCTTTTCCGCTATGCCGAAGTGTATCTCAACTATGCCGAAGCAGTGAACGAACTGTATGATCGTCCCGACGATGCGCCCACTGAAATTGACTATACGATGACCGCCCGCGAAGCTGCCAACAAAGTGCGGGATCGTACGGGATTTGTGGGTATCGTTTCGCAATATGCTTTCGGACAATTCGACCAAAAGACATTTCGCGACGAACTGCGCGACGAACGTTGGCGCGAATTTGCCTTTGAAGACCACCGTTTCTGGGATATCCGCCGCTGGAAAATCGGCGCCGAAACGCAACGCGACATCAAACGCCTGCGCATCAGAAAAGACCCAAACAACGGTACGGATCGACGCCCCTACTTTATCTACGAAGTCGTAGAGGATAAAAATGCCCGCGTCTGGGACGATAAAATGTACCTCTATCCCATTCCGCAGAGTGAAAGAGATAAGAATAAAAAGCTGACGCAAAATCCAGGGTGGTAAATGAATAAATATAATTTTTAAATGAAGAACTTAATTTCAATCATCTTTCTCTTCGCTGCTGCCTCGCTTTTCGCAGCAGACATTACTGTTCCCGCAGGGAAAACGAGCGTTTCCTCGTACTCCAACGCAACAGTAACCGTGTCGGACGGCGCCGATTTGCACCTGACTTCGAAAACGCCCTTGACGAATAGCACGATCACGCTGCTAACGGCAAATTCGTGGCTGTTTTTCGACGCTATTCGTCCCAATGTGGTGATTTCCAATTATTTACAGTATGTAAAAATCGGAACTTCGCAAGCAACGGCGACCAACAACAGCAATGTGCGCGTGGAAGTTTATACCGGCGGCACGGTGGTGATTCCGCAACCGAGCAACGCAACGCCTTTGCAGGTTTTTGACGGACAGAATTTTTCAGGCGCCACTACTTCATACAGCGTCGCCCGGAATACCTCGCTTGGTAGTTGGGACAACAAAATCCGTTCGTTCAAGTTGAAACGCGGCTATATGGCTACTTTGGCTACTATCTCCACCGGTTTGGGTTACAGCCGCGTGTTTATTGCCGACGACGCCGATTTGGAAATTCCGGTTTTGCAGCTTGAATTAGACAAAACAATTTCTTTTATCCGCGTAACGAAATGGTTTTACGCCTCAAAAAAAGGATGGTGTTCGTCCGGTAGCGGCAGATTAAACGAAATTGATTTAACCGCTTCAACATGGTGGTATTCATGGAGCGCAACTTCCGGTAATAGCAATCGACCTAATCAGGAATATGTGCCGATTAAACAAAAACCGGGCTGGCCCTCGTCGAGCGAAATCCTCGGCGTGCCAAATGTAAATCACGTTTTGCATTTTAACGAACCCGACAAATCCGATCAGGCAAATGCTACCGTAGATCAGGCGCTTGCAGCTATGCCCGAATTGCTTGCAACAGGCTATCGTATCGGCTCGCCCGCTATTGCCGATAATACGACATGGCTCTACAATTTTATAGATTCATGCGATGCCCGCAATTATCGTGTGGATTTTGTGGCAATCCACGCTTACTGGGGTGGTTCCGGCGGCGCACGCAACGTTTATACCGGTGGTCAAGTGGATATTCAGAAATGGTATAACGGTTTGAAATCCATTTACGATCGCGTGAAACGTCCGCTCTGGATTACCGAATGGAACAACGGCGCTAACTGGACAAGCAACGAAGGTTGGAGCAATTCCGACAGTCTGTTCAATGAAAACAAACAACTTGCCGATTTGACGAAAATTATTACTATGCTCGATACCTGCTCGTTTGTCGAACGATATTCTTTGTATAACTGGGTGGATCAAACCAATTCCTCCACCGGTTTCATCGAAGAAGCCCGCTCAATCGTCAGAGGCACCAACTCCTCCACCGGAAAGATTACCGCAGGCGGTACCGTCAATCAGTTTCTCACCTCCGCAGGCGTCTTTTACCGCGACAAGCAATCGCCGATGGCATTTAACCGCGCAAAAGAAGTCATTCCGACGCTGAATTTGCCCGCGCCCGCCGTTTCAAGTTTTTCGCTGACCAACAACTACACACAAATTCGACTGAATATTTCGACAAATGACTACAGCGAAATCTTCGAGTCGTACTTGGTGGAACAAAAAAACGCAGACGGTACTTATCAGCAAATACAAACAGCTTCAAATCAGCCTGTTATCACAAGAATTACCATGCCTGTGGATATTAGTCAAAGCGGTCAGTATGCTTTCCGTATCCGTGCGGTGGACCACGCGGGAAATGTCAGTGTACCAAGCAACGAAATCACCTTTGCCGTCAGTTCGGAGGACAGCATTCAGGCAGATAAATTGAAGATCAAAACTTCGGAATGGACGAGCATTTATTTCGGGCAGACTTTCAATACAAATCCGGTTGCCGTTCTCGGTGTCCCCACAAACAACAATTCGGCAATGCTGATGAGCAACCGTATCAGCAATCTCTCGACCGCCCGTTTGGAATTTCGCTTTTATCCGTGGAGCTATATCACAAGCTCATTTTATACCGACGAAGAAACAGCGTATCTGATTTTGCCGTCGGGAACTTACAATTTCGGCGCTGCGAAGGCTGTGGCAGGCGTGGCAACTTCCGTCAACGGCGATTGGAAAAGTGTTTCGTTCCCTGAAAACTTTTTCACCTCTCCACCGGTGATTATTCCTGCTCAGATTACGGACGTATCGGCGTCGGCTACATCTATTCATTTACGCAACGTAACTGCCTCCGGTTTTGAGATTTGTCTTCGCCGTGAAAATGCAAAAACTTATACCATTCCTAACGAAACGATCAATTATATTGCTGTCAGTGAGGGTGCAGGTGAAATTATGGGACGCAAATTCCGCGCCGGTTTTGCCGAAAATGTGGGGAATGTTACGAACAGCAGTGTAACTGTCGGTTTTGGCGACACCATCAAAGATCCGCTGATTTTTGCGCACAAACAGACGGCGAACAACGAATTTGCCTCTAATCTGCGTATGATTTCTTACACCGACAGTACAGCTGTCATTTTCAATCAAATGGAGCGTTCCGGTACTTACAATCTGAATGCGCCGGCTGACAATTTCGGCTGGATTGCAATAGAAAAAAACAGTGGCAACTTCTCCGGGCTGACAGCGATTTCGCGCAACGATTTTGCCTCATATCCGAATCCCGCATCCACTGTCCTGTATTTTAATAATATTGAAAATAAAGAGGTTACGGTAAAAATCATCAATTTGCAAGGCATTGTTGTAAAGCAGAAAACGGGAAAAATTTCTGAAATTTGCATTCGTAATCTTCCGGTCGGAATGTATTTGATCGACATCAACGGACAGACGCGCAAATTTATCAAAAACTGAACGATTTGCAGGGGATTCCGGCTTTCGCCGGAATGACGTGGTTTTTCTATTTTTGAGACAGCCTCTTTTTATCGGATATGCCATGATATTCCGAAAAATTTACTACTTTTGCAATCAAATAAAATTACGATGGCACAAAAAGAATTGACTTATACGCAAGCGCTGCACCGTTTGCGTGAAATACAGGAATTGATTGAAAGTAATCGTCTGGATGTGGACGAATTAAGCCTTGCGCTGAAAGAGTCTGTTGCGTTGTTGAAACTCTGCAACGACCGTCTGTTTGTGGTCAGTGAAGAAACCAAAAAGATTATCGAAGAGCTATGAACACACACGGCGCGGCGGGAAATCAGCCCTTCCGACAGTGTGTGATCATTGTCGCCGGCGGCAAAGGTTTGCGGATGGGCAGCGACATTCCGAAACAGTTTATGTTGCTTAACGGTCGTCCTGTGTTGATGCACACGATAGATGCTTTTTATTCGTATTCGGCTGATATTCAGATTGTTTTGGTCTTGCCGCAAATGCAGCGATCTTACTGGCAAATGCTCTGCGAGCGGCACTATTTCTCAATGCCGCACCTCTTGGTTGATGGCGGTGAAACACGTTTCCATTCGGTCAAAAACGCTTTGTTGGCAATCTATACGCAATTAGAAAAAACGGCATTGATTGCCATTCACGACGGCGTGCGCCCTTTGGTGGGCAAACCGCTGATTGCCGAGATGTTTTCGGCTGCGGCACAGACGGGCGCGGCTTATCCTGTCATTCCGGTAACGGATACAATCCGCGAAATACAGGACGACGGCAGCAGTCGCCTCGTGGATAGAAATCGCTTTTGTTTGGTGCAAACACCGCAAGTCTTTCGGGCAGACCTGCTGTGGCAGGCTTATCAGGCGGAATATTCCGACGCTTTCACCGACGACGTGTCGGTCGTGGAAACTGCCGGTTGCTGCCGTCCGACATCGGTTGCCGGTCGTAAAGAAAATATCAAAATCACCCATTTGGCAGATTTGGCGATAGCAGAAACTTTAATAAAACAGCATGGCTACTAATATCTTACAAACTTCCCTGATGTATCTGCGCAACGTCGGCGCCAAACGAGCCGAAACGCTGAAAAAAGAGATCGGCGTGGAAACGTGGGAAGACCTGCTGTATTATTTTCCGTATAAATACATCGACCGTAGCCGGATTTTCAAAATCAGAGAGATCGACGGCAATATGCCATACATCCAACTGAAAGGCAAAATTCGCAGCTACGAATATCTGGGGGAGGGGAGCTCCCGCCGTCTGAAAGCTGTTTTTTACGACGATACAGGTACCATCGATCTGGTCTGGTTCCGAATGTTGAAACAGATTCCGAACCTCTATCAGGTCGGCACGGAATATATCCTTTTCGGCAAACCCAGCGTCTTCGGCAATCGTTACAATGTGGTACATCCCGAACTCGAACAGGAAAGCAAATTCTACGACGGCGAAGTCGGAACGCAAGGGCAGTACAATACGACCGAAAAAATGAAACAGGGATTTCTCCATTCCCGTGTGTTGCAAAAACTGATTGCCCAGATCTTGGAAACGGTGCCGTCGCCGATCCCCGAAACCCTGCCGGAACATTTGGTCGCAAAACTGCATTTGCCGTCTTTGGATATGGCGTTGCGCAATATTCATTTTCCAAAGTCGCCCGAAACCTTGCGCTATGCGGAATATCGCCTGAAATTAGAGGAACTTTTTTATATTCAGCTCAATATTTTACGGGTAACGAAATATCGCAAGCAACGTTTGGGCGGTTTCCGATTTCAGACGGTAGGAGAATATTTTAATCGGTTTTACAGCAAAAATTTGCCTTTTGAACTGACCAATGCGCAAAAACGGGTGGTGCGTGAGATTCGTCGCGATACCAACAGCGGACGGCAGATGAACCGACTTCTGCAAGGCGACGTCGGTAGCGGCAAAACATTGGTGGCTTTGCTGTCGCTCCTGCTGGCTTTAGACAATGGCTTTCAAGGGGCGATTATGGCGCCTACGGAAATTTTAGCCAATCAGCATTACGAAACGCTGACCTCGCTTTTGCAAGGCTTGAATATTGAAATAGCATTGCTTACCGGTTCGACCAAAAAGAAAGAGCGCGAAATCATTCTTCCGAAACTGAAAAGCGGTGAAATTCAATTACTTATCGGAACGCATGCCCTGCTCGAAGATACCGTCGATTTCAATAATCTGGGGCTGATAGTTGTGGACGAACAGCACCGTTTCGGTGTGGCGCAACGAGCCAAATTGTGGAAGAAAAATGCAGTCGCGCCTCATGTCTTGGTGATGACCGCAACTCCTATCCCGCGCACGCTGGCGATGACGCTCTACGGCGATTTGGATGTGTCGGTCATCGACGAACTGCCCCCCGGTCGCAAACCTGTGAAAACCATACACATATACAGCGAAAGACGACAAAATCTGTATGCTTCCGTGCGCCGCCAACTGCAAGCCGGACGGCAAGTCTATATCGTCTATCCCCTGATCGAAGAAAGCGAAAAATCGGATATGGAAAACCTTGAGGCAGGTTTTGAACAGACCAAACAAATTTTTTCCGAATATCGTGTCGGAATGGTGCATGGCAAGATGAAAGCGTCAGAAAAAGACGAAGAAATGCAGCGTTTTGTGTCGCGACAAACGCAGATTTTAGTGGCAACAACCGTGATTGAAGTCGGCGTGAATGTGCCGAATGCCTCCGTGATGATCATTGAAAATGCGGAACGTTTCGGCTTATCGCAGTTGCACCAGTTGCGTGGCAGGGTAGGGCGTGGCGCCGATCAGTCGGTCTGTATTCTGCTGACACGCTACGAGTTGTCGGAAAACGCCCGCCGTCGCATTGCCATTATGACGGAAACCAACGATGGCTTTTTGATCGCCGAAGAAGACCTCAAACTGCGGGGACCCGGCGACATCGATGGCACCCAACAAAGCGGTGTCGCCTTTCACCTGAAAATTGCCGACCTTACCCACGACAGCCAAATCCTTGCGCAGGCTCGCGACGTGGCACAGGAAATTCTCGACGACGACCCCTTTCTCGAAAAACCGCAAAACACACTTCTCTTGCAGCAACTCAACAAACTGAACAGTGAACACCAGATGGGCTGGTTTATGATCAGCTGACAAAATTGAAAATGTGGAAAATCAGCAAAAATCAGCAAGTAATCCGCATAAAAAATCTTATTTCACCCCCCATTTCATACACCTCCGTGTCATTTCGTACATTGAGCCGCAACACGCTTGCACAGGCGGAAAAGAGTGCGTACTTTTGCAGCGTTTTTATGGATAAAAAAGGAAAAAATAATTTTTTATAATCAATATATTATGCAGAAATTGGATATTCCGGAAAAGGTCAATGTGGCTGAAAATCAGCAGGTAGAAACAACTTTACAAAAAAAACTTAATCTGTTTGAACATTTTGAACAGATTATCGCGCTCTCTGAAAATTTGGGTTTGAACGATGAGTTTTTCAAACAAGCAAAATGGCATATTGAAGTGGTAAAAGACGTGCTGAATATCAACGATATGCAAGCCGTGCTTTTTGCGCATTTTGTGGGCAGTAGCGAAAATATTTCGTTGAAAGATTTGGCAACGTCCACCAAATGTAGCCAAATCAGACTATTGCAGTATATGAGCGACATTGACGAATTAGAAAAACGTCGTATGATTCGTCGCAACGGATACGGAAACCGACACGGTTTCTATCGTGTTCCTCTCGATGTGATTGATGCAGTGCGGAATAACAAAGAATATTTGTCGGCAAGTCGGCAAAACCTTTCGATCGGGGCGCTGTTTTCTGTGTTGAATCAACTTTTTAATGAATGGTTTCATAAAGGAGACTTAACTTTTGACTTGTTTGTCTATGAAACAAATGTCTTATTTGCTTATAATTCGCAACTTGGTTTTGCGCAAAAGTTGAAACAGTATGACTTGGATGATGATAATCGTGTTTTGTTGCTACGTTTCTGCAATCTTTTTGTTGAGAATGAAGATGAAAAGATTCATTTTCAAGATATCAGGTCTTGTTTTGACGAAATGTCATTTCACATGGAAAGTTCTCTGAAAAATAAAACAAATCGTTTATTTCAAGAAGGCTTGATTGAATGTAATAATGACAACGGCTTTGAAGACCGCGAATCGTTTCGCCTGACCGACAAGGCAAAAACCGAACTGCTTGGCGAGCTGAACTTTAAACAGAAACAGGCGCAAAAGGACTTAACGCTTCACACTTCGTTTTCCGACAAACGATTGTATTACAACGAAAAAGAGCAGCGTCAGATTTTGGAACTGACCGCGCTTTTGCAGGAAGAAAATTTCGCTAAAGTCAAGCAACGACTCTCCGACAAGGGAATGCGCACCGGATTTGCCTGCCTGTTTCACGGTGCGCCCGGCACAGGAAAAACCGAGACTGTCTATCAGATTGCCCGACAAACCGAGCGAAACATTTATCAGGTGGACATTTCCGAAACAAAAAGTATGTGGTTCGGCGAGAGCGAAAAACGCATCAAAGGCATTTTTTCAAAATACCGCGAATTGGTAAAAACGGAAAAAATCGCGCCAATTCTGTTTTTCAACGAGGCAGATGCGGTAATTGGCAAACGAAAAGATGTAACGAGCGGCAATGTAGCGCAGACCGAAAACGCTATTCAGAACATCATTCTGCAAGAAATGGAAACGCTCGACGGCATAATGATTGCTACTACCAATCTCACTCAAAACATGGACAAAGCATTTGAACGACGGTTTCTCTACAAAATTGAGTTCAGTAAACCGAGCATTGATGCCAAGCGGTCAATTTGGCAGTCAATCATCCCCGAACTTTCGGAGAAGGATGCCACAACCTTGGCAATCCGTTACGATTTCAGCGGCGGACAGATAGAAAATATTGCCCGAAAAGCTACGATAGACAGTATCATTGTCGGCAAAGACCCCGATTTGACAAAATTGGAATTTCACTGCAAAAACGAATTACTAACCAATGGGCGCAGAGCAATAGGGTTCTGCGCCGCATAAAAAAATATTCAACGCAAAAAAATTATGTATAAAATTTCACTGTTTCTCCTGTACTTGCTTGTTCTGACTGCCTGTGTCGGAAAGCAAAATGCCGATGTTGAGCCGCCCACGGCAGAGCCGCAACACGATGTCGGCAATTCCGTTTATTATTGGAAAACGACTTTTCGCCTTTCGGATGAAGAACGATATTTTATTGAAACTCACAATGTTAAACGTCTTTATCTGCGCTATTTCGATGTGGCGCGTAATGCCGATTTTCATGACAAAATCATTCCGGTGCCGATAGCGACTGTTAAATTTATTGATACAGTGCCGTCGAATCTCGAAGTTGTGCCGGTGGTGTTTATCGACAACAGTCTGTTTTACGATTGCGATATGAATCAGGTTGCCGAAAATTTTGTCAAGCGGATTCTGACAATGTCGGCGACCAACGATATCAACGGCGTGCGGGAGATTCAGTTGGATTGCGATTGGACGAAAACCACCGAAAAGGCATATTTCGATTTTGTTAAAAATGTAAGGACACAGTTAAATCGGTACACGCCTAAGGGAATATCCGATATTTCTTTATCTGCCACCATTCGCCTGCACCAGTTGACGATGACGCCTCCGCCTGTGAACAGAGGCATTCTGATGTGCTACAATACCGGCGGCATTCGCAATCGGCAAACCGAAAATTCGATTCTTGCCGAAAACGATGTGGCGCTCTATGCCAAACACGTCGGCGAATACGCGCTGCCCTTGGATGTCGCCTATCCGACTTTTTCGTGGGCGGTGTGGTTTAGCGGGAAAAAATTTCAGGCATTGTTGCGCGAGTTAACGCCCGATAATGAAAATCTTAAACTGTTGAATAACAATCGTTTCAGTGTGATTAGCGGTTTTTATCAGGAAGGAAAATATTTGTCTGCGGGCGATGAAATCCGCTTTGAGAACTCCGATTTTCAGGAAATTATCCGCGCCAAAAAACGGCTCGAAAAAGGGCTGAAAAAAAATTATTCGGTGATTCTTTACCATTTGGATGACAATAATTTATCAAAATATTCGGAAGATGAAATCAATCAAATTTACGCTCATTAGCGCCACGCTTTTGCTCTCTGCAAGGGCGTTTGCCTGTACTAACCCCCCGTATTATCCGAGCGAATATTACGTTTTTTATTCTTATGATATGGTGAATCACAAAAAAAGTGTTTCGATTGATGAATTAAGCCTACGGGAATGGCGTAAACTTGTTGGAAATCAAGTGAGTATTAATGATATTCGGGAGGTGGTTTATCGTTATCCGCTCGATTCTCTTAAAATTCTGTTAAATGACAGTCGGAATAAAAATACATTTGTTCGTTACATATTGAAACGTCGTGATACGGAGATCGTTGATTATCTGATACTTGCCAAGAACTGCGAAACAGCCCGTGCAAAACGAGCCGATGCGTGGTGGTATCCCACGAAAGAAGATTTAAAAAATACCGACCTTGAAATGATTATCGAACAGGCGCTTGCATATAAGGGTAAACGGCTGAAAATCCGCTATTTATTGCAGGCAATCAGGGCGGCTTACAGCGCGAAAAATTACGATTTGTGCCTCAATCTTTGGGAAAAAGAAATCGCGAAAATGCCGTCGTCTGCCGTCAAAACGATGTGCCGGGGCTATGTCGGCGGTATTTGGTTTCGCAAGGGCGACTACGAAAAAGCCATCAAATATTATTCCGCAATCGGCGATATGGATTCGTTCTGGTGGTGCGCCGATAATTTAACAACTGAAAATTCTGATATTCAACGGATGAAGATACTTTACAAATACCAGCCCAACGCTCCCGAATTGGACAAAATGCTGCAGCAAATTTGCCGCGAGGCGGAAATTGCAGCCAACCAAAAACTGTTCGACAAGAACGAACAACCTTTCGATGACATGTATGATCGCAGATATGCGCGTTATATAGAAAAACGTAAACGCTTTATTGAACTGCGCAATTTTGCCTTGCAGGTAGCCGCCGAAAAACGCACCGCCAATCCTGCAATGTGGCAATATGCAGCCGCTTTTCTGACTTTTATCGATGGAAAAACTGCGTTGGCTATCGAATATTTGAATGGCGCCGCCGAATTGCAGGGGACGTCGTATATCAAGGAAAATATCGGCGTTTTGCAGATGATTTTTCAGGCGTATACGACCAAAAATTACGACTCCGAATTTGAAACTGCGTTTTTACCAAAACTCCAATGGCTTGATCAGCTGATTGTTAGAGATTTAGACAAAAAGAATATTCCCGACGACGACAGCTGGACAAATATTAAAGAATCTTACGGCGAATTTGAGACCATTTATAACTTCAGTCAGTATTATCCTTTCGATATGTTGCGGAAAATCCTGCTTTCGGTGATGATTCCCAAATATTTGGAACAAAAAAATTATACAAAAGTGTTGCTGCTGGCGGGAACAGCCAGCTATCGTTTGCGCCAACTTGTTGGTTATAAGTGTGTTCGTCCTTATGTTGGTTATAAATTTTTTGAATATTGGGACCGCAGTACAGCTGTTTTCAAGTTTATGAACCTCCTGCCTGTTGAATATATTATTGAATATCAAGATATTCTGAAATCGGGTGGGCGCAATCAATTTGAATCCTTTTTTGAGGAGCGATGCTACAAAAACTACGATTATATCACCGAAATTATCGGCACAAAATACCTTCGAGAGCAGCAATTCGACAAGGCAATTCCTTATCTGTCAAATGTTTCCGAAAAATATATCAAACAAATGTCTGTATATTATTATTTTCGCATTGACCCTTTTGGGAAAATTTACAAAACCCGCGTTCTGCAGAAGCCTTATCCTGCCTGCAAACTGAACTATGCAAAAAAAATGCTGGCGTTGCAACAGCAAATAGATTCACTTTCAAATGGTTACACAAAAGCGCAGGCGATGATTGTTTATGCCGTTGCGCTGAAACGCTCGGTTTCTGAAGCGTGGGCTTTGACCGATTATTCTGATTGTGGAACCTGTTTTGATTATAATTATGGAATTGACATTAATCTATTCAACGATATTTGGCGAAGAAAACTGTCGCAATCGGTTGATACTTACCTGAATAAAGCCGCGACGATTTCCAACAATCCGGAAATCCGTGCGCAGATAATGTTGGCACGAACCCTCGATTATTATCGTCCAACCTTCAACAAACGGCAGTTTGCCGCCGAATTCGGAAAGACAAAGATTGCAAGCCAATTCGCTGCCGAGTGCGACACCTACCGTTCGTATTTCAATCAATCCTACTTTCCGGAATATTTGCAGCAAGTTTGGGTTTATCGGAAGGAATGACGTTCATTCCTGAATTTCCCCGCAACAAAACAGGTTCAAATAATTTTTCAGACTAATTTATGAATCACCAATCCGGACCGAAGTTTGGGTTCAAACCAAGTCGTTTTTGGGGGCATAATATTGCCTGTGTCGGCGATGTTAATCAGCTGTTTCATCGATACGGGGTAGAGCGCTAAGGCGGCAGCCATCTCGCCGCTATCGACCCGCCGTTTGAGTTCTGTCAAGCCTCGCAAACCGCCGACGAAATCAATGCGTTTGTCTGTTCGTAAATCTTTCATCCCCAGTATTTTATCCAAAATCAGATTGGACGAAATGGTAACGTCTAACACGCCGATCGGGTCATTGTCGTTGTAGGTGCCGGCTTTGGCATCCAAAGAATACCAGCGTCCGGAAAGATAGAGCGAAAAGTTGTGCAGATGTTGCGGGTGATAGATCATTTCACCTTTGTCGCTGACGGTGAAATCGACGGACAAAGCTGCGAGAAACTGTTCGGGAGTCAGTCCGTTTAAATCTTTGACGACGCGGTTGTAATCCATAATTCGCAACTGATTTTCGGGGAAACAGACCGCCATAAAATAGTTGTATTCTTCTTTGCCGGTGTGGTGCGGATTTTGTTTGGCTTTTTCAGCGCCCACCAAGGCGGCGGCTGCCGAGCGGTGGTGTCCGTCGGCGATATACAGCGCAGGCATTGCAGCGAACAGTTCGGTGATTTTCCGAATGGTTTCCGGATGGGAAATCACCCACAAATGGTGTCCGATGCCGTCGGACGAAACGAAATCGTATTCGGGCGTCTGTTGGATTTCCTGTTTAACAATTGCATCCAGCGCGGGATTTTCGGGATAGGCAAAAAATACCGGTTCGATATTGGCGTTGTTGATGCGGACGTGTTTCATGCGGTCTTCTTCCTTGTCTTTGCGCGTCAGTTCGTGTTTTTTTATTACGCCTGTCAGGTAGTCATTGACATACGAGCCGACGACTAAACCGTATTGGGTGCGTCCCTCCATCGTTTGCGCATAAATGTAATAATGTTCGTTCTGATCTTGTAGCAACCAGCCTTTTTCCTGAAATTTATTGAAATTTTCTACTGCTTTTTCATACACATCAGCATCGTGTTCGTCTTTTCCAACCGGAAAATCGATTTCGGGTTTGATGATGTGATAGAGTGATTTTTCGTTACCGGCGGCTTCTGCTCGCGCTTCTTCCGAACTCAAGACATCGTAAGGGCGGGAAGCTACTTCCGTAACAAATTGTTTGGGCGGTCTGACGCCCTTGAAAGGTTTAATAATAGCCATAACAATATAATTAACTTTTGATTTTATTCATTGATTGCTTTTAACAAAGGTTCGACCGACAAGGGCTTGCCGGTAGCTTCTATCATCCACCGATTGGGGGTGAGTCGTCCCAGACGGTAGATTCTGTCGACTTCCTGTGCTAAATTTTTATTTTTCAGATATTCTTCCAATTGAAATTGAATGATTTGTCCGTAAGAATAGGCTGTCAGATAGAGCGGATAGGAAATCATGTGCGAATAGATTGCCAAGATGGGCTGGTCTTTGATGCGGAAAATCGGCGCATAGTATTCGTTCCAGATCTCTTTGGCAAGACGGATAACTTCGTCGTGCAGCTCGTCGGCAGTGGCTTCGGGATGGGCATAGAGCCATTTCCAGATTTGAATATCGAGCAACGAGACGCCTCCGATTTCAAAAAGTTGCCAAGCTTTGTCCAAGACTTCTAATTTTTCTTTTTCGGGATCATCATTTTTAACATTCAGAAGTTCCAAATCGCGTTGTTGAAACACAAATGCCAACGCTTCCGTAAAGGCAGTATTAGGAACGCCGTTCAGCATATAATAATCTATATCGTAGAGCGAAATGGTTTGTTCGACATTGTGTCCAAATTCGTGGATAGCGATGTTGTAGCCCTTGTAGTCCAAGCCGCCTTGCGGGATGCGTGTCCGCAAATGTGCTTTGTCGCCTTTCATTGCGGCGCCCCAAGCGTGTCCCGATCCGCGAGCTGCATCCACTTCTATTTTATCGGTCAGATAGGTGGCACGGTCGGGCGAGAATCCCAATCGGATCAGGATATTCGGCAGATCGCGTTCCAAGTCGGCGGCGGTAGGGTAGCGCAGGCGGGTTTTGTTGCTCAACTCGTCTTCGTTCAGCGTACTGCGCGGTTTGAACCCGTCGTACCAGATATCGAAAGCCTCTAACGGACGCCCCAGCCGTAGTTTCACCAAGACGCCGACGTCTTTTATTTCGGGCGCCGACAGATAGGTTTTCAACAATTCTTCGGCGTCATTGACCGACACCTCCATATCGTCGGAAAAATTACGTTCGATATAAGTTTTGCCGGTATATTTATCTAATGCCTTCAAAGCGTGGAAATTATCTAAGAAAGTTTGATAGCGCACATTCGCTTCGGGAGTGCCTTCAATGACTTTATCGTCTTTGTAAAGGGTATTGGTAAAAGGATCCCAATCGTAATTGCCGGAGTTGATCACTTCTTTCGGAATATCTTGTGCGATGATGTGTTTCATCACTTCGTAGATGGTGCGCTGTTTGTCGAGACCTTCTTCTTGCAGGCTGTAATCGGCTTTGATTTCATCGCGCAGATTCCAATGCGCCAGCAAAATCATATCTTTCGGAAAAGGATGTATGCTGTCTTTGATCAGATGACCGGCATAAATATTGTAATTAGCGATATAGACGTCGGCATTGGCGAGGGCAGTCGAGACGGCTTGCGAGGCTTCGGCGGGGATACGGGCGGTGAAATAATCGCCCAGACGGGCATACGCCCACGACAAACGGTTGTCGCTTAGATTTTCTTTTTCAGCCAACGAGAGTTCCGGAAAATTGAGCGCAATCTTGAATGCCAGTTTGTTGCCATAAAAATCTTCACGCCAGTGCGCTGCCGGATTATAGGCGGCAAACGATTCGTCGATGCCATCCAAATCGCCGGTAGCCTCGTGTATTTGCCGTTGCAGCGTTAACGACATTTCGAGAAAATGTCCTTCTATCGCTTCCAAATAATCGCTGATTTTTAGAAAAACACGTTGCTTTTCCGTCGGATCGGCAATAAAATTATCCGTACAGAACTGTTTAAAATCGCTTTCCGAGCCGTCGGAAGATTTCCATAACTTGGCGATTTGCATGACGCCTTTTGCAATCGCATACTGACAGTCAGGATATCGGCTTGACAGACTGTCGATGACAGCGCTCGTGGTTTGTTTGCTGATCTTGTCGTTAGTGTTATGCGAGCAGGCAACCATAAGCAAGAGCGTTGAACAGATTAAAATCGCATGTTTCATAATTTCGTATCATGATGTTTTAGTGAAAATTCGGATGAAAATTCGCTGCAAAGGTAGCCAAAAAAATTTATTCACAAAAATTTTTTGTCGATTAATTATTTATTATTACCTTTGCACCAATTTTAGTAACGAAGTATTATTATGTTCAATTAAATTTTAAATACATGAAACGTTTTTACAGTTATGTCCTTATGGGGATTTTGAGTTTTTCATCGCTCGTTTCTTTTGCACAAACGCAAGAGCATCCGTGGGCGATAGGTTTGTATGGTGTTAAAACCGAATATCTCGGCGATTTGGCTGCGTATTCCACAGACGTTACTACCGGTAACCTCTTCAACAAGCGCGTCAACACTATCTACAACTTTGAAATGTTGCATCTCGGCGGCGCATTATCTTTCGACAGATATTTGAGTCGCTTTTTTGATGCCGGCGTGTATGCTTCTTTCGGAAGCATCGGTTATGAACACGAAAACGAATACGACCACGATTTCGGTCTGTCGAATCGTAACTTCAAAGCCTCTCTTTTGAATGCAAATTTGCATGCCAGATTCAAATTTTTGGGTAACGACAAGTACAAATTGCAACCTTATGCACTGCTTGGCGTAGGCGGTTTGGCGTATTTTGACATCAGCAGAAAAGTCAATGCCAATGCTGCCAACACCGATTATTTGTTTTCCGTGCCGACAAATGTAACCGAAAACTACACAGGCGACAACCCTGAATTTACAGGCATCATCAGCGCCGGTCTGGGTTTGGAATACCGAATCAGCAGCCGTGTCGCCCTGCGTTATCAGGCAGAACTCGGATGGACAATGTCTGACGATTACGACATGTTCTGCGGAAAAGTTTATGTGGCAGCCGACAGAGGCAAAGACTGGCAGTTGCAACACAGTCTGGGTATCGTCTATAGTTTCGGAAAAGGCAAAAAACCGGAACCGGTCGTAACGCCTATTATCGTTCCGGCACAGGAAGAACGGAAACCGGAACCCGTCGTAGAACCGAAGAAAGAAGAACCCAAACCGGAACCCGTCGTGGAACCGAAGAAAGAAGAACCTAAACAGGAACCCGTTGCGGAACCGAAGAAGGTGATCGTCGTTAAAAACATCCGTTTCGATTTCGATAAATCCACTTTGACAGCGGATGCACAATCGACTTTGGACGCCGTGATCCCCGATTTGAAAGCCGAATCAGGCAACATCCTGATTCAAGGTCATACCGACAGCTTCGGATCCGACAGCTACAACCAAACATTGTCGGAACAACGCGCTGAGTCTGTGAAAAACTATCTGATTGCGAAAGGCATTGCCGCCTCTCGACTGACCACGCAAGGCTTCGGTGAAACAAAACCGATCGCAACCAACGATACGCCGGAAGGTCGCGCCGAAAACCGTCGGGTAGAATTTGTTATTGATGTAAAATAATTATAAATTTATTAATTGTAAAATTCTAAAAAAATGAGAAAAATCAGTTTGATGTTAGCCATGCTGTTGATGATATTCAGCGTATGGCAAGTGAATGCTACGACCTATTATGTAAAGACTTCAGAGTCAGGCGGTAGCGATGGAAATGACGGCTTATCTTGGGCGACAGCGAAAGCTACCCCAATTGCGGCTTATGATGCCGCTGTTGCAGGCGATGAAGTCTGGGTAGCCGCAGGTACTTATACGGGAATATCCCTTGTCTTGAAAGCGGGCGTTTCGATTTATGGCGGATTTGCCGGTACGGAAACCGATTTGAGCGAACGCGCTAAAGGTACGGAAGCGTGGGAATTTACCAATGAAACGGTATTTGAAGGATTAGGCAGAGCGTTTTCGACTTCTGTCTCTACCAGTGCTACCAATGCCGGAAATGCGGTCTTGAAGAAGACGACGACCGAAACAGGCTTTGACGTCGTGATTGACGGCTTGACGCTGACCAACGGCGAGCATGGCGTATATGCTGCTGCCGGCGATGGTTTGACGGTTCAAAACGTTATCATTCGCGACAACGGTAGTCTCTCTACCTCGACCTCCGGCTGGGCAACAACGGTCTCTCTGGGTATCGACGGCGGCGGTTATTGCTCTTACGGTAGCAACAGCCTGTTGAATTCTTTGGTAGAAGGCAACAAAGCTAAATCTGCCGGCGGGGTTTATCAAAATGGCGCCACCGGTATTGTCGATGGCTGTTTGATTCGTAACAATCAGGCTTTACCTCCTGAAAATACAATTACTTACGGCTATACGGTGAATGGCGCCTCCAACGGTAGCGTTTGGGCTTATGGCGGCGGCGCATTTATTCAGGAAGGTATCATTCAAAACTGTCGCATTGAACACAATGAAGCAATTGCAGGTGGTGGCGTCTTGGTGCGTACCAATGCTACCCGCGTCTATAACTGTGTGATCGCTTATAATAAAGCAGTTTTCGGCGCAGGTTTGACCTACGACTATCGTAACAATACGGCACAGATACATGAAAACACTTGGAACTGTTTGTTTGCCTACAACGAAGCTTATCTTTTCCCCGAAATTATGAAGGGAAGTTATGATGCAACCGTCGGAACAACCGGTTTGGGTGCAGGCGTTTATCTGAAATACGACGGACAGAAAGTAAACAACTCTATTTTTGTCGGAAATAAATTGGCAGACGGTACGCCCGATATCAAAGGCGACAACCTCAATACCGTGATTGACCATTGCGTCGTCGATGTTTACAATTATGAAGACGCAGATCATGAAACTTTTTATGTGGGTGATGCTTCAAAAATTGTCAATGCCGATTTGACTACCTATGATTTCTTTAAAGGTATCAATAAAGGGCTTGCCTTCACAGACGCGGCTACCGATATCGTCGGAAAAGCGCGTGTTTATGGTTCGTCGATTGATATCGGTCCGTATGAAATACAGCCCTATAAATTGCAGGTAGTAGCGACGGACGGCGTAGTCATCACCGCCGGTTCAACCGCCAACGGAAGCTATTCGCCCGGCACGGCAGTTACCATCAATTTCACTTGCGATATTGCACCTTATGCAGCAGTGGAAGGACCGACTTACACCGTTACCAGTACCGGAGGCAATAACTACACCTTGACCACAACGTTGACGGAACCTGCGAATATTCGTTTGGCTCCCACCCCGAAGTGGCTGACTATCGCCAATGTTGCATCCGTATCGATCATTTCGACGACGTCGGAAGCCGATGGCACTCATGGAGGCGATTATCCGGTGATAGAAGGCGGTGATTTCACGATGCTTTTCAAACTGAAAAACGACTGCCAAACCATCGCAGTCAGCGAAGGCGAATTGAGTGCGCCGACAGCCGATGGGGTATATACTTGGACATTGCGAAACGTTACGGCAGATACCAATGTCAGTTTCAACATCACGACCAAAGAGTACACCGTAACCTTCCATATAGGATCCGGCATCACCGACCTGACGGATGACAGTGGGGACGAACTCCCTGCCCTCACGTTCACTACGGAATGCGGATCGTATTACGATTTCTGGTTTAACGTAGCCCCCGGCTATCATTCTCCGATGGTGTCGATCAACGGCGTGTTGCTTGACGAAGCCTATTTTTATGAAGAAGACGAACACTATACCTTCTATTTGGATGAGATCAAGCAGAATATCGATATTTATCTGTCGGCATTTGAGCAGTATGCCATTCCGGTAACCTACGACTTGGATGCCAACAGCGCCCCGACCGGCATCCATAGCCCGATTATACGTATCAGCCGCGAGACCTACGGCACGATGGCGTTCATCAAATTTTTGACGCCTGTCGATGCGTTGCCGACCGATTTCAATACGATCGAGCTGAAGATGAAAATTAAAACGCCATCCACCACATCAGGCATTTACCCGCTGGCGTGGATAGATAACTATCGCAGCACCAACAGCGCATCTGAAGCTACCGAAGAAGAGTGGACGGAAGACAATTACACCTACGCCACCCGTCCGTTATTCAAACAGGAAGTCGATCGCGTAACGGTAACGCCCGATTTGACGGAAGATCTGGTTTGGAAATTTTCCGAATCTACCATTGCCGACATCAAGACCTTCTTGGAAGACGCTCAAATACTGGGGACACAGGAAGCCCTGTCGTTCCGTTGCGACCCGATCAAGATTGACAACGTGAGCGTCCGCATCGACGTATATTCGCGCGAAGGCGCCCTGACCGCCGATCAGATGCCGACCATCATCTTCAAGAGCTTGCCGGTTACGACCGTCAACACAACAGTAACGGCAAACCACGTTACGATCCTCAGCGGCGAAGGCGCAGTACAGGTTCGCGAAGGCTATCCCTACGTTTTGAGCTTTGAATTGGAATCCGGCTACGAAAATCCGACGGTTACGATCAATGGCGACGCATATACGCCGACGCTGATCAACGATGCCTATCAGGTAGAAATCAGCACCCCGCCGACCACGATGACCATTAATGTTTCGGCAACGAAAATACAGGTACCCGTAACGGCAACTATCGGCGCAGGCGTAACCAACGTAACCGGCGTAGCAGAAACCGTTTCCTGGGGCGAACCCCTGCCGACGATCACCTACCAACTCGCATCGGGTTATACCCGCACCTTGGTAGTGCTGAATAATAAAGTGGTAACCCCGACCGTCAGCGGCGGCACCTACACGATCAGCGTACCCGATTCGGTACTTGCCACCCAGAAACTCGGCATCTATGCCTTCACAGCGAGCGAATATCCTGTATCGGCAGACACGCACGTCAGAGGATCGACTTTCGAAAATACCAACTATGCCTCAGTGGACAGCCTGCTTATCGAATATTCGGTATATAGCATTCCGTATTATGTCTATCACAGCTATTTGGAATTTCCGATAGATGCGTCAGCGATCACAGCAGGCGAAACAGTCAATCTGCGCCTGAAACTGAAAAAAGTTGAAAAACCCGCTTTAAGTCCGTTACCGGTGATCGTATCGACCGTTCCTTATGATTCCACCGATCCGACAAATACGCCGGCGGCAATCAATGAAGTCAACGATATGACCTGGTTCCTGAACGGAGAAACGGAATACGACGCAGCAACGACAGAGATTGTCGCCCAATTCACTGTCGCTAACGACGCTCAGCCCGGAACGATCTATACCATCGAGTTAAACAAATCGAAAATAGCGGCAGCAGTCAGAGACGGCAAACTGCGTCTGCGTTTGGCAGTAGCAAACGAAAGCGATGATGATATAGACGACGAAAACGACGGACATATCCAGTTCTATTCGATGGAAGCCAACAATCCGACCTGCGTTCCCACCATCGTGATAGGCGCTCCGAAAACCATCACGGTAGCGACGACACACGCAGTAGTACTTGCAGGCGATCCGACAGCAGTAACCGGGACGGCTTATACGCTGATTTTCAAACCCGAAACAGGCTATACGCATCCGACGGTAACGGTCAATGGTACAGCGGCAACGGTAACGCGCGCCGACTCGATCTATACGCTGATAGTTCCGAATGTAACGGCAGATTTGTCGATCGACATCACCTGTTCGGAAATCGTATGGCGCACCTTGACGGTAACCTCCAGCGGCGTAACATTCACGAAGACGCCACCGACGCAGATAGCAGACGGCGATCCGTACACCCTGACCTTCACGCTGCAATCGGGCTATGAAAATCCTGTTGTAACCGTCGATGGAACGGCATATACGCTTGCAGCTCCTGTCAATGGCGTATATACGATCACGATAGCCACCGTCAGCGCCGATGTAACGATAGACATCGCCTCGACCAATACCGGTTTGTACGACGTTGTTCCGCAAGTTGTAGCCGTGAAATACTACACGTTGCAAGGGATGGAAGTTCGCCAACCGTCGCAGGATGGCATCTATATCGTCAAACGGATCTACGATAATCAGCAGACGAAAGTCAGCAAAGAGATTATCAGAAGGAGATAATAATTTATTTTGATTTAATTTACAGAGCGAGGCTGTCCTGTGAAGGGCAGCCTCGCTTGCGTTAGGTCGGCACTGAT
>JAISUM010000103.1 GCA_031272095.1 Candidatus Symbiothrix sp.
AAAACTGAAATGGCTATCAAAATAAAACAGACATGTATCGGATTCCTTGCAGTATCTTCGTTAAAATAAATAAAATTACGTTTCCAACGATATTGCGGAGCGGGTATTCCGTATGGAAATATCGTTTTGTTGTTCAGATCATACTTGTCGAACAATGCGCCGTTATCGGTGATTTTGTTAAATATTTTGGAAGGCATCGGCGTGTTGGAGTACAGATTGGAAGGCAGTGTTACCAAGAACGATTTTAATGAAAAATCGGAAACCGTGCCTTCGTGTTTGCCTAACGGCTCGCTGTATGCCAAATAATTTCTCGTATAATGCGGAGCGTTGATAGTCAGTGCGATAGCCGCTGCTATCGCTGCTTTTGCGAAGTAAGTTCGAAAATTTTTCAATACAAAAACTGCAAGATAGATAACAAACGGAAAAAGAATCACGTATGCAGTGCCTTTCGTCAAAATAGACAATCCGAGTGCGGCGCCAAGCGTTAAAGTATTGAGAATTGTCGGGCGGTTTTTCCAGACAAAGAGACGCTCGACAAAACACAGTATAAAAAACGTAACCGCCATATCGGTCTGCGTGCTGGTCGCCTCCATAATTGCCGTCGGTAGCGTTGCAAAAAAGACACAGGCGATCAACTGCTGTTGCCGATTAAATTTCAAATGCTTACATATCAGCGAAATAACTATCAATGAGCCGCCAAAAGCCATACATTGAACAAGATTCATCAAATAGTTATCGCCACTCATTATTCTGCCTTGCAAAATGCACATCTCGGCAAAAGGGGCTGATTTGGTCTGTCGCTCGATGGTCGTAAAATAATGATGAATACTGTGATTTTGTATCCAATGCTCAATACGCGGCAAGTGATATGTCATTGAGTCATAGTTGGTTGGCGGATAAATGATCGCGATGTACAGCGTTGTTATAAAAATCACCGCCAATACCACTTCCAAAATGTTAAAATGCGCGATTTTCCGAAAGTCAATCTTCCAATGTTTTTGTTTAATAATGATAGCAAGATTGACCGAAAAGAAAGCGAGCCAACCTGCCCATACCAATTTTGATGTCAGCAGGTCAAGCGCAGATAGCATTTCCGTATAAGCAAAAATAAATACGGAAAAACCAAGTGCGGAAACCACAAACGTCGCTCTCCGACTTTTTTGCGTGGGCAAAATATTTAAAAATAACGCAACAAAACTTAAAATCAGCAACAAAGCAGTAAGTAATGTCATAGGATTATTTTATTGTAATGTTTTTTTCGTGGAAGACCAAATATTTTCTAAACAGGAAATTGCCGATAAATCCGCAAAGCGAGGCAAAGAATTTCGCGGTCATTGCAGAAGTTATGGCGACCAATCCGAGTGTAACGCCGTAGTCGATGGCGCCCATAATGGCGATAGAAACGGCATACCAGAAGATCTCGCCTGCCGAATTCCAACGCGCTTTGTGGCGAAACAGAATCAATATACAGAGGATATAATTGACTGCCGCCGCAATCAAAAATGAGGATATAATCGACACATTCATCGGAATTTGCGCTAACTGTCCGCCTGCAAACGAAAGCATATTGACCAACATCGCGACGCCTCCGATAAAAAGATAAAGCAGTAATTGCATCGGCAGGGGCGCGGTATTGGCGCCATAATGCATCAGGCAGTATAAAGCGCGAACGCCGTCTTTCCAACCGATTTTCTTGCCTTCTTCGTAACTGCGCGGATTGTAGGAAATGGCACATTCATAGACGCGATATTCGCCCTGCGCCACTTTGACGGTAACTTCCGGCTCAAATCCGAAACGATCTTCCTTGAGTGTTGGCGCAATTTTTTGAATCACTTCGCGACGAAATAGTTTGTAGCAGGTCTCCATATCCGTAATATCAAGGTTGGAAAACATATTGGAAACGGTGGTCAGCGATTTGTTCATCCAAGTGTGCCAATAATACAACACTCGGCGCGTGTCGGGACGCAAGTAACGCGAACCGTAAACCACATCGGCTTTGCCTGCAATGAGCGGCTCAAGCAGCGTGAGATAATCCATCGGATTATACTCATTATCAGCGTCTTGAATACCTACATAATCGCCGGAGGCATATATCAGACCCGTACGCAAAGCGGCGCCTTTTCCGCGATTTTTCTCGTGTTTGAGTACTTTGACAACATTAGGATATTTGGCGACGATTTTTTCGGCGATCAGCAAACTGTTGTCTTTTGAACAGTCGTCAACGATGATCAATTCGAGCGTAAACTGCTGATTTTCTGTGATTTTCATCACACGCTCAACACAACTTTCGAGCGTCTGTTCTTCGTTGTAGCAGGGAATAATCAGCGATAAAGTGAATTTTTTCTGCATGTGTATATTTTTATTTTTGAAGGTGGACTGATGATATCACTCCATGTGATGCTGTCAGTTTTCTTCATTTACATTCTGATCGATCACTTCAATTTTCTTTTCAATCAGTTTTAATTCTTCTTTCAGGCTGTTGATGCGATGTTCCATATCTTTCAGCAGGCTGTTGCCGCCTTTTGACGAGACCGACAGGAATCCGATGTTGTTTTCGTAGGTCTGCAAATCGGTTTTGATACGGTCGTAGGTGCGCATCAGTTTGGCGCGTTCGTCGTAGAGTTTGTTTTTCGATTTGTCGCCCGATTGCGTCAATAGATCTTTCATGTTGGAGCGGAACGATTCCAAACGGCGTTCTGATTCATCGATTTTCAAACGGTCGAAATGTTTGTTGAGTGCCTGATGAAAAGCCGTCGTGATTTTTTCTTTTTCGCGGAACGGGACAAAGCCAATACTCTGATATTGAGCGATATACTCCCTGATTTGTACAAGGGCTTCTTTGGGCGGCAATGATTCGTCGAGAGCGACGATCTGTGCGACGATGTCCTTTTTCTTTTTCAGATTGTCTTTTTCTTCCGATTTGGCGGAAGAAAAATGCGCATTTTTTTGTTCAAAGAAATAGTCGCAGGCGGCGATAAAGCGTTTCCAAAGCGTTTCGGAATGTTTATTGGGGGTGATGCCCACTGTTTTCCATTCTTTTTGCAGCGCCACAAATTTTTCGGCTGTTTCTTTCCATTCCTGACTGTCTTTCAGGGCTTCTGCCTGTTCGCACAATGCTCTTTTTTTCGCCAAATTGCTTTCCAACGAGTCTCTTGTTGTTTTGAAATAAGCGCTTTTTGCTTGAAAAAAGGCGTCGCATGCACTCCGAAAACGGTCAAATATTTTGATGTTTTGTTTTTTGGGTGCAAAACCGATGGATTTCCATTTGCTTTGCAATTCGACGATCTGCTTGCTGGCGTCCATCCATTGTTTGAGCATCGTAAACGACTTAAAATCAATGGCTTCTATGGCTTCGCAGAGTGCGGTTTTTTCGATCAAATTTTGCTGTTCTTTTTCGCGCAGATGATCGAAATAGTTCTGATGTTTCTTATTTATAACGGAAGACGCCGCTTTGAACCGCGCCCAGATTTCTTCGCGCAAGGCACGTTCGACCGGACCTGTTTCGCGCCATTCCTGATGCAGTTTTTGCAGCTGATAGAATGCCGAAATGATGTCTTTTTCGCTGTCTAAACGTTCGGCTGCCTCGCAGAGATTCTGTTTCAGCTCTAAATTTTTCTTGAAATCGTAGTCGCGCAGTTCCTTATAGATACGCGCTAAATCGTAGAATCGTTCGCAATAGAGCTGATAGTCTTTCCAGAGATCGGTAGCGGCGGCTTGCGGAATGTCGGTAATTTCTTTCCATTGCTGCTGCAGCTGTTTGAATTTGTTATATACATCCGAAAAATTATCCTGACTTTCGATCAAATCTTTGAGCTGTTCGATAATTCCTTTTTTAATGGCTAAATTGTCTTCTTTGATTTTGTCCTGTTCGGCGGTTTGTACGCTCCGTTTGTCGCGAAAAGCCCCTAATAATTCTTTGAGCTTTTCTTCCAAGTCATCGTCCGGCGCTTGAAAATCTTCTTCCAATCCACCGGCATCCGCAAAATCTTTTTTTGCGGCGTCGATTTCTGTTCTTTTCAACTTGTAAAAACTTTGTTTCAAAGCATCTACCTCGTTTTTTACAGTATCACTGACGTCCTGTTCGACGAGCAATTCCAAACGTTCGATGATCGACTGTTTGTCGAGAATTTCTGTTTCGACGATTTCCGTTTCGACGGCTTCTGTTTCTATACTTTCCGCCGTTGTTTCTGCTGTTTCCAGCAATTTTTCTTCTGTTTCTTGAGCCATTTTTCGGTTGTATTACAGTATAAGTAATGAAATTAAGGTACAAAGCTATAAATTTTTTTTGAAATATACGTTGTTTTTGCCGTTTTTTTGCGATTTAACAAAAAAAATCCCCGAAAATTTGGAAGTTTTGAGAAAGTCTTTGTAACTTTGTAGTCGATTTTAGCGAGTTCCGATTACAATTCTGATCGGAATTCTTTTTGTTTTCTATAAAAAATTTGAATGTAAAATTAATAAAACAAGAAAAGTATGGCAGTCAGTTATATGACCAAAGACGGATACAATAAATTGATGGAAGAACTCAATTATATGGAATCCGAGTTACGTCCGGCAATCACGCGGCAGATAGCAGAAGCGCGTGACAAAGGCGATTTGTCCGAAAATGCGGAATATGATGCGGCAAAAGAAGCGCAAGGCATTTTGGAAGGCAAAATTTCAATTTTAAAGGGGAAAATTGCCAATGCCCGTCTGATCGACGAGAGTCAAATTTCGACAGACAGTGTGCAGATTTTGAACAAAGTTACGCTCCGAAACACGAAGACCAACCAACAAGTGGTTTATACTTTGGTGGCGGAAAATGAAGCCGATTTGAAAGTCGGAAAAATTGCCGTCAATACGCCCATCGGTAAGGGCTTGCTGGGTAAAAAAACAGGCGAAGTCGCTGAAATTACAGTGCCTTCCGGTAAAATGTCGTTTGAAATTCTCGATATTGCCTTATGACCATTTTCAGTAAAATCATCGCAGGCGATATTCCGTGTTATAAAATAGCGGAAGACGACCGCTATTTCGCGTTTTTAGATATCAATCCGGTTGCCAAAGGACACGTTTTGGTCGTGCCAAAGCAGGAAACGGACTATCTGTTCGATTTGGACGACACACTGTTGAGCGGTATGACACTCTTTGCCAAACGCATCGCCAAAGCGCAGAAAAAGGCGATCGCCTGTCGTCGGATAGGCGTCGCCGTCTTGGGAATGGAGGTGCCTCACGCACACATCCATCTGATTCCTCTCAACCAAGAAACGGATCTGAACTTTTTCAAACCCAAACAAAGTTTCTCGCCCGACGAAATGCAGGCAATCGCGGCGGCGATCCGAGCGGAATTAGAATGAAAAACTTATTGGAAATGTAGAAATAACGAAATAAATTTGCGCAATTCAAGAAATATTTTCTATCTTTGCACCATTAAAAAACACAAGAACTCAAAAAATGTCAATACAGACTTGCATATTGTTTTTTGCAGCCTGGTATGCCGCTGTTAAAATGCCCGTAAATACCCTTTACGTGCGCTCTGCTGCGTTTTCTTTTAAAAAAGGGTTTACCCCCCCCCCCCCCACGCAAATCGCTTAAAATAAGCGTATTACGTTTATTAAACCTGTTAGGTTTTCAAAACCTAACAGGTTTGACAGTGCCTTCATTGCGGGTCGTTGCCCGCAATGACGGAAAAGAGGAAATACAAATTTCATCAAACAATATTCAAATCTTTAAGAAAATGAAAAGCAAAGTATTAAATTTGGCATTATGCGCATTGTTTGCAGGACTTGCGAGCATAGAGGCGCAGACCGTTCGTTACGTGAAATCAAACGGGACGGGCGACGGAAGTTCCTGGACAAATGCTTCGGGCAGCGTTCAGGATATGATTGACGCATCGCAAACAGGCGATGAAGTGTGGGTGGCGGCAGGAACGTATATGCCAACCAAAGCGCAGGCAGTCTTTTCTCCAAAGAGTGGCGTAAATCTGTATGGCGGATTTTTCGGAGATGAATCCTCTGTTGAAGAACGGGAAAAAGCAGATATTGACGGAAACGGATATCTCGAATTATGGGAATTTACGAATGAAACCGTTTTAAGAAACTATTTTGAAGTTAATGGAACTACAACGACTTATCAGAACCAAATCATTTACTGTCAACATTCATTTGCACAAGAAACACTAATAGACGGATTTACCATATTCGGCGCTAACAGTGCAAAAGGCATCCATAATACCAATGGCATTATAGTCAATTGCATTGTTAGAAATTGCTCATCAGCTTCCGCCGGAGGAGGTATATATAACACCGCCGGAACTGTAAGTAACTGCAAAGTAATAGACAACGAAGTGAGGTGGATAACATCATCCCCTAACCGTGGTATATCTGCCGCAGGCGGAGGAATATATAACAGTAGCGGCGCAGTAAAAAATTGCGTAGTTTACGGTAATTATGTGTATTGTAGGAATACCGGTAACGGAGGAGGTAAGGCAAAGGCAACATCTTGTGGCGGAGGTATCTATAATGAAGAAGGTATTGTAAGTAATTGCTGTGTTACAAACAATACGATTGTTGCGGTGGCGCCTGATGGTCCTACAATGTTTGGCAGTGGCATCTACAATTACGCTACCGTTTATTGTTCAACGGTATTAAACAATGGAGGCGGGGAAAATCTTACAAATGGCACAGAAGGTGTTGTTTATAATTGTATCAGCGAAACATTCGATAACAGTAGTTTTATAAATCCGACATTGTATATTGGTTTTGCCTCTAACGGTCAATATCCCGATAACGGAAATGCCGATTGGCATCTTAACCCCGGCTCTCAATACATTGATGCAGGAAGTACGGAAAATCTTCCCGACTGGATTATCAATGACACCGACCTTGACGGTAATCCGCGAATCTATAATGGAAAAATAGACTTAGGCGCGTATGAATATCAGGGCGGAAACGCTAT
>JAISUM010000049.1 GCA_031272095.1 Candidatus Symbiothrix sp.
AACCTTTTTTCGACCATCGGCGATATGTTTCCCAAAGGCGCGATAGCCACCATCACCGGCATTGGCGGTATGGCGGGCGGACTTGGCTCGATGATACTCCAAAAAAGCGCGGGCAAACTGTTCGTTCACGCAGGCGAAACAAATATGACTTTCTTGGGCTTTGAAGGCAAACCGGCAGGATATTTCATTATTTTCTGTATCTGTGCCGTAGCCTATCTGATCGGTTGGGTGGTAATGAAAATTCTTGTTCCGAAATACAAACCGATTCAATTGTAAGCGTTGCGGAAATGATAAACATGAGAAATGTTGTTTTCATTGTGTTTGTGATGGGTTTCTCTTGTCAGAGAAATCCATCCTATTTTATGACACAAGGTGAAATATTTAAAACATCAGCGCACATCAAATATGAATACGTCCGAGCATTGGACAAAGAAATATTTGCGCGATTAGACAGTTTCGATTTGTCGCTGAACCCGTTTCATCCGCAATCTGTCATTTCGCAAGTCAATCGCAACGATGCCGTTGAAGTCGATGATTGGTTTATCGCCGTCTTCAACAAAGCGCAAGAAATCGCGGCACAGACACAAGGCGCTTACGACATCACTTGTGCGCCGTTTATCAATTTTTGGGGTTTTGGTTACGATCATCTTTTGTCGGATCGACAGCAGATTTTAGACAGTCTGCGAGCATTTGTCGGCTACGAAAAAGTGGCTTTATCAGACCGAAAAATCATCAAAACAGATGAACGCCTGCAACTGAACGCCTCGTCGTTAGCGAAAGGTTACGCCGTTGACGTCATCGCAGAACTGCTTGAATCTTACGGAATTACAAATTATATGGTCGAAATTGGAGGCGAAGTGCGCACGGCGGGCAACAATCCGGCAGGAAAAGCTTGGGGTATCGAAATTCTGAAACCTATCGACGACTCCACCGGCGTTGTTCGCGAGCAACAAACCGTGATTCACCTGCATCGGGCAGCCATCGCCACATCGGGCAACTATCGTAATTTTTATATCAAAGACGGAAAAAAATATGCGCACACGATCCATCCGAAAACCGGTTATCCGGCAGACAGCAATATGTTGAGTGCATCGGTCATCTGTTCCGATTGCATGACGGCTGATGCGTGGGCAACCGCTTTTATGGTGGTAGGGGTCGAACAAGCCGTCTGTCTCGCCGAAAAAATTCCGAATATGGAATACCTGTTTATCTATACGGATGACGACGGACAATGGCAGGAGGCTCGCTCGGCAAATTTTGGAAAAACATTATGACTGTAGAATTTATCTTACATCGCCCCGCCGTTTGGGGACAACACATCGCACTGACCGGCGCTATCGCCGAGCTGGGCAATTGGAATCCACTGCAATCGCCTGTGATGCAATATCTTGGCGATTCCTGTTATCGATTGAAATTGGATTTATCCGCACAGACGTCCATCGAATATAAATGTTGCCTGATTGACGCCCTCCAACAAAAAATCATCGCATGGGAAGACGGGAATAATCGCCAACTTCATCTGTCCGAAAACGAGCAGTTCATCGAATTGTCAGACCTGAAATTTCAAGATTTTCTGCCACAGAAACGACGGATGGCAGGCGTGGTGATCCCGCTGTTTTCCCTGCGCAGCGAACAAAGTTGGGGCATCGGCGAATTTACGGATCTGATCAAACTGATCGACTGGGCAACATCGGCAGGCGTTAAAATCATACAAACTTTGCCGATCAACGATACGACACAATTGCACGACAAAACCGATTCTTATCCCTACAATGCCATTTCTATCTATGCCTTGCACCCTTTATACCTGCACCCGGAAGCCATAGGCGAACTGCACAATCGCTCGCAAAGAGACTGCTACCTGCAACGACGTCAAGCATTAAACAGCTTGCCAACAGTCGATTACGAAGCGGTGGACAGTCTGAAATGGGAATACTTCCAAGAAATTTTCAAACAGGAAGGCGAGCAAACCTTGCAATCACCGGAATATGCTGACTTTTGGCAGAAAAACCAAGAATGGTTGGCGCCTTACGCCGAATTTTGCGCCAAACGCGACCACGCCAACGACGAAAAACTGTATTGTTTTCTGCAATTTCATGCCGACCGGCAAATGACACAGGCGCGAAATTATGCGCATGATAAGGGCGTTTTGCTCAAAGGCGATATTCCTATCGGCATCAGTCGCCAGAGTGTGGATGCGCAATTAGAGCCGCAATATTTCAATCTGCAATATCAGGTTGGCGCTCCGCCCGACGCATTTTCGGCTAACGGACAGATGTGGGGATTTCCCTCTTACAATTGGCAAGCGATGGAAGCCGACGGTTTTCGCTGGTGGAAAAAACGTTTTCGCAAGATGTCGGACTATTTCGACGCTTACCGTATCGACCATATCTTGGGGTTTTTTCGCATCTGGCAAATGCCTGCGGACGCTACTACCGGTTTGGACGGCTTTTTTACGCCTGCTTTGCCCCTGACAGTGACGGAAATAGAACAGGCCGGTTTGCCCTTTACTCGCGATTTGTGGATAGAAGACACGCAACAGGCATCGCATTATCATCCTTATATCTCATTTGCGCAACTTCCCGGTTATCAAGCGCTTAACGATACGGAAAAAGCCATTTACACCCGCGTGCATGACGATTATTTTTATCATCGACACAATGAATTTTGGAAACAGCAAGCCCTGCGCCGACTGACACCGCTCGTGCAGGCAACCGATATGCTGGTCTGCGGCGAAGACTTGGGGATGATTCCGCAATCGGTGCCGGAAGTCCTTGCACAACTGCAAATCTTGAGCCTCGAAATCGAGCGGATGCCCAAAACATCCGAGCAAGAATTTACCGATTTGTCGAAAATTCCGTATTTGTCGGTCTGTACGACTTCGACGCACGATATGACCACGCTGCGCGGCTGGTGGCAGGAAGACCGCGAAAAAACGCAACGCTATTTTAATACGGTGTTGCATCAGGACGGAGAGGCTCCGTCGGAATGTACGCCCGAATTGGCAGCACTCATCCTCCGCAATCACCTGCAATCGCCCGCGATGTTGGTAATATTGCCTTTGCAGGATTGGCTATCTGTCGATACCGATCTGCGCCACCCCGATAGCGACTCCGAGCGCATCAACATACCCGCAAACTCAAGACATTATTGGCGTTACCGTATGCACTTGACCATCGAAGACTTGCTTGCCAACGAAAATTTCAACACAAAAATCAGAAAAATCATCGAAGAAAGTCAAAGAGACCGATAAAATTTCGATTAAATATACTATCTTTGCCGTCGAATATTCAAATGTTGATGCGAAAATTAAAAATCACCGAATTAAACAGGCTGACCACAGAGGCTTACAAAGAGGCAGAAAAAATTCCATTGGTGGTCGTATTGGACAATGTCCGCAGTCTGCACAATGTCGGCTCAGTATTCAGGACGTCCGACGCTTTTCGACTGCAAGCGGTCTATCTTTGCGGCATTACCGCTACCCCGCCACATGCCGAAATTCACAAAACGGCACTGGGAGCCGAATTTTCGGTTGATTGGAAATATTTTGAACATACGGCAGACGCCATTCAAGCGCTGAAAACGGCAGGCTTTCGCATCGCAGCCGTCGAACAAGCGGAAAACAGTCAAGCGATGAGCGATTTTCGCACCTGCCAACAAGCTTGGGCAATCGTTTTGGGCAACGAAGTTCACGGCGTCGAACAAAGCGTGATGGATATGTGCGAAACGTGCATCGAAATCCCGCAATATGGCACCAAACATTCATTGAACGTCTCGGTAACTGCCGGTATCGTAATTTGGGAACTTTTTAAACAATATGACAAGCATTAAAATACATTCGTTAGACACGATAGGACAGGCGGCAGATCAGTTTATTGCCGCAATGGGCGACCAGAAAGTCTTTGCTTTCAACGGCAAAATGGGCGTCGGAAAAACCACCTTCATCAAAGCTATCTGCGAAAAATTAGGCGTTCGCGACGTCATCAACAGTCCGACTTTTGCAATTGTCAATGAATACCGATCCGCAACGACCCATCAAGTGATCTATCATTTTGATTTCTATCGCATTCGTTCCATTCAGGAAGCCTTGTCGATCGGTGCGGAAGAGTATTTCGACAGCGGCGCCCTCTGTTTCATCGAATGGGGGGAAAATGTAGTCTCCATGCTGCCCGACAACCTCGTATCCGTCGATATGGAAGAAGATGAAGACGATGGCTCACGCTGGGTCGCCTTGTGCCGATAAGATCAGTACTATTCAAAAATCACCGTCTTGTTCTTATAAGCAAGAATCTTACGCTCGATATGCTTATGCACAGCGCGAGACAGCACAATTTTTTCGAGATCTTTTCCTTTGGTGATGAGGGCGGGAATGGTGTCTTTATGCGTTACTCTGACGATGTCCTGCTCGATGATAGGTCCGGCGTCGAGGGCGGAGCTAACGTAATGACTTGTCGCACCAATGATTTTTACTCCTCGTTCAAACGCCGCATGATAAGGTTTCGCCCCTACAAATGCGGGCAAAAAAGAATGGTGAATATTGATGATCTTATTCGGATATTTATATATCATGCGATCCGAAAGGACTTGCATATAACGGGCAAGCACGATGAAATCCACTCTGTTATCCTGTAACAGTTGCAACTCGCGATCCTCTTGTTCTTCCTTGTTTTCCTTCGTAATCGGAAATACATGAAAAGGTACGCCAAAACGCTCGGCAACTTCACGCAAGTCTCCATGATTGCTGATAATCAACGGTATCTCAACTTTCCATTCGCCAGCCGTATAGCGGGCAAGAATGTCGTAAAGACAATGCGACAATTTTGAAACGAAGATCGCCATACGCGGGCAATAATCCGAAAAATAGAGCCGGAACGTGATGTCGTATCTGCGAGCATAAAGCGTGTCGAAATAGTCCTGAATCTTCTCGTTAGGGATGAGAAAATTTTCCAAATCCCATTCGATGCGCATAAAAAAGATGTTCTCAACATGATCCACATGCTGGTCGAGATAGATGATATTACCATTATTAACGCTTATAAAATTCGTGATATCGGTTACAATACCAGCTCTGTCGGGACAATGTAAAAGTAATTTCGCTGTATTCATATTTGTTTGTTTGTAAATATCAAATAATTCGCCCCTTCTAAATGTTTTTCTTTTTTTGTTCCGAAAAAGCCCTGTACGCCCCGCTCATCACGCCACCAGCCGTAAGAGACGCCGCCCTGAAGATAAACCGCTTCCGAAACGCCCGCATCGCTCAATGCCTGCGCAAAATCGTAAAACGACTCGCGCTCGCGGCTTTCGACGATTAAAATGCTGCCCTCGCGAATGGCTATCGCACGGCGGATACTTTTGCCCTTCGGACGGTTAAAAACGGGCTCGGAATTTTTTACTATGGGATACTGGCGGAAAAAATATCCTTTTTCGCGTATCGCTTCGTCTAACAGCGGCGTATCGTCGCCAACGCCCACCGTTACGGTCTGGTTAATAATGGCACAAAAGCCCTTTTTGCTGATGCCTCGCGCCAAACGCTCGCCGGCAAGCACAAAGTCGCCGACAATGCCGTAGTTATTCCCGCCAGCATCGGCGGCAGGCGCAACAAAAACGATGTTCGTGTCCGCCTCGTCCGGCTCGGTCAATGTCAAAGACGCGGCGGCATTGCGAGGGGTGTAAATGCGCAGCGGCACGTCGTTGACCGTTTCTTCGCTCAATTCGACAAAAGCCCGCACTGCAGGCGTTTCGCTCGGCGTTTCGCGCTGTGGCTGCGGCGTAAGTTGAACGGAGAGCGATTGCGTCTGCGCGTTTCGGTGATTTTCAACCAAAGTATATATTGTTTTGGTAATCAGCACAATAGCAATTAAAACTACCGCAACGGCAAGCGCGAATTTCCACCCTTTGCGTTTTTTATTGTTCAAATTCCCGTATTTTTGCCCCAGAATTTGTATTTCGTTGTCTGAAAATTCCTGTTTTTTCATATTTTTTCCTGTTTAATGTCGGCTTCAACGACCGATTTCAGTTCCCTGAGCGCATCGCGCGAAGCCGAAAGTTCGTAATGATGCTGAAACTGTCGGTCGGCAAGAATCAGCCGTTGCTTGCCAATATGGATTGAATAAATGTAATTGCAGTTGATTATCAAACTTTTACCTATGCGGATAAACTGTTGCGACTCGGCTTTCAGTTGATTTTCGAGCCGTTTTTGTATTTCGCCGAGGTTAATCGAAAAAACGTGCTGTTTTTCGCCTGTCAGCATCAAAGTCGAATAATTTCCATCGGCGGTGATATACACAATTCGGTCGGGCGTTACCCTGACCAATTCGTCGCTGTTTGACATAATAAAATATTGCTGCATAACGGGTGATTTGAGGGTGCAAAAGTAGTTAATTCTTTTGATACGCCCAAAATTGTGGGGGAAAAATTTGGAAAATTCGCACTATCCGATTTTTTTCAAACTCATTATCACCTCTATTTTATGCTATAAGTCCATTTTTTTGTGAGATATAGCAAGATATAAGCATATTTATTTTGCTATATCTATTTTTTTTGTATCTTTGCAGAAATTTTCGTGCAAGCGGGAGCAGAGGCAAAACTTGTTTTGACATTGCCGAGCGCAGCCGAAAATCATTATAAATAAATTTTTGAATATGAAAATTATTGGTAGAAAACGGCAATAGGAAGAATTGGCATCTCTTTTGGCATCGAAAAAACCTGAATTTGTAGTGGTTTATGGACGAAGAAGAGTAGGTAAAACCTTTTTAATCAAAGAGTTTTTTAATAACGATTTCGCGTTT
>JAISUM010000079.1 GCA_031272095.1 Candidatus Symbiothrix sp.
ATTGCGCATCTCGAACAGACCGTTAATTCTTTTCAAGCCATTGGGTAGCATATCCGATATTCATATTTCGTAATCACCGGCAAAGATAGTGATTTTTTCGGTGAAATCATCAATTTTGTAAGTGGATTTCCATCTTTGTTGGTCGGGAAACTGCCGTTCCCTCATTTTTTACCTAATTTTAATCGACAAAACAACCACAGTAGCAAAGATTTGTCATCTCACAAAACCAAACCTCATTAGATCATTTTTTTAATGAGGTTGGCGTTTATGGCTTGTAACTAACTGCTACTGTGGTTGTTTTGTTAAATTGAATGAGGTGGAAATGATGTTTTTCCAATCGCTCAGCACAGATCATTTTTCACGGTTGTGAAATTTGCATAGGGCAACGTCCCATGTGAGCTTCGCAGCACAGTCACCGTCCCGCGTAGGGATGGAATGTGGTAAAATATATACACATTGCGTACCTAACGGCACGCGGGGTTTGTGGAACCATTTTTTTCTACCAACATAATGTGCCTAACGGCACATACAGCGACATTAGGTATTATATACGATATTCATTTAAAATAAAATAGGTATCTATTGCCGAGCCGCAATGCCGGATCACGACTTGCATCGGGACGGTCAAAACGAATTTATAAAACACATCTTTACTGCTTTTTCCCGTGAAATTGTTCGTAAAATTATTTGTGTTTTGCGTAAATTAATTTTCCAAGCCTGCAATTTGTCGGAAAAATTGACAAACTCCACTGCCAGAAAACCCTGCGTCGGATTAGGATAGATTTTGACGTCCTGTTTGCCGATTTTGTCGGTGAGCGCCGTCAGCGTGTCCGTTTCGGCAGTCTGTCGGTCGGCACGATGCGCCGAAGATGGCAGCGCCGCTCAAACAAAGTAATAATATTTTTGAAAGTGCAAAAAAAATCAGGAAAAAATCACGAAAAAACAAGCGAGGCGGACTTCCATAACGAAAGTCAGCCTCGCCGTGTCGTATTGTTGATGCGTCGGTTACAGCACCGGGATTTCCCGTTTGATGCTTTGACGCAGTGTAATCAGGGTTTCGGTGGAGACAACGCCGGGTATTTCCTGAATCTGACCGTTGAGAATTTCCATAAAATGTTCATTATCACGGGCATACATTTTGATGAGCATTGTATAGGGTCCGGTAGTGAAATTACATTCGACCACTTCGGGAATTTTTTCAAATTCCGGCACTACGTCTTTATACATAGAGCCTCGTTCTAATTTGACGCCTATATAGGTGCAGGTATTAAAGCCTAATTCGATGGGGTTGAGATGATAGCCGGAGCCAACAATCACATTCATTTCTATCAGTTTCTGCACTCGTTGGTGGATGGCTGCGCGGGATACGCCACAGACTTCCGCCACATCTCTGAATGGGATGCGTGCGTTGTGTGAAATGATATTGAGAATGTTTTTGTCTAAAGCATCCAATTTTTCCATACTACAGTTTTATTTTTCGGGCTTTACAATGTCCACCAATTCGATTTCAAAAATCAAAGTAGAAAAGGGTTTGATTTGTTCGCTGCGTTCTTGCGAGCCGTAAGCGAGATTTTCCGGAATGTAGAACAGATATTTGGAGCCGACTTTCATGTGTTGCAGCCCTTCTGTCCAACCTTTGATGACGCCGGTCAGCGCAAATTCGGCGGGTGTTTCCGATGCTAAATTGCCGTCAAAAACTTCGCCTTTAATATTGGTACCTTGATATTTGACTTTCACATGGTCGCTTGCCTGGGGGATAGCACCTGTCCCTTCGGTGATCACTTTGTATTGCAAGCCGCTTTCCAAAGTAACAACGCCTTCAGCTGTTTTGTTCTTTTCCAAATACTCGATATTTTCCTGTTTCCAATCGGCATATTTCGATGTGAGGGCTGCCGAATGAACTTGTTCGAGCAAAGTGTTGAACAGCATTTGCGCTTCCGATTCGCTGATGCGCAGATTTTTCTTGGTCAAAGCAGCGACTACGCCTGCGGTCAAATCTTCGACGTTGATGCTTTTGCTCGAATCGCCTTCAAAAACATAAGCGCTTAATTGCGGGATTTGTTGCGCAGCGATTGAACCGCCGATTTGCACGCCTAATGAATAGGCTTTCGCTTTTTTGTCTTCCTGATTTACCGATATCGCTTCTTGAAAGCCTCTGATAAATTCTTTCAAATAAGCAGAATCAATTTGTGTTGCAACATACTGACCGAAGCCTTGTTGGTTACCACCCAAGTTTACCCCGAAAGCATAAGAAAGCGAATCGACATCCGTTTTCAGACTTGCTTTAGGCGTTTTTGCACCGCATGAGAATAATGTGATTCCCATAACTACCACCAATGATAATAATGATACATTGACTAACTTTTTCATTTCTTTTTTAATTAGATTGATATAATAATTTTATGATTTACCATAATCGGGCTGCAAAAGTACTATTTTTTCTTGATATATTCGATAATTTGTTCGATTTTTTTTTCGCATGCCTCTGATATTTTCTCCAAATGCAGCAATTTTACTGTCTGACCTCTGATTTTATCTATCAAAATGCAAGTAAAAAAGATGGCAAGTGCATAGCCGATAATGAACAAAATTGTCAGCGCCGTCGGATGCGTTGAGTTGAAATGCGCGATGGGTGCTACATAGAGTTGTTCTTTTATATAGGGATGTTCGTGGATCAGATAGACCGCCAAAGCTGAAGTTGCCATCCAATTTATTGTCTTGTTTTGCAGTTTGATACAGCGAAACACGTTAAAAACGGCAATTGCCATCAAAATCAGCAGCGGGCTGTTGTAATGAAACGAAAAGCGATAGATATAACCGGAAACCGTCGGCGGCGTGAATACGCAGCCGACGTAGGCTATTGCTGCAATAGCCGCCCATGCACACAACGATCGGCGCAATGTCCGGCGGCGCGTGCTTTCTGCTATTGGCGAATACAGACGTAAGTATCTTCCAATCAGATAGATATAGATGAACAGCAACAATGATTTTCCTGCCGTATAGCGATTGTAGTACCAGATAATGCCGATGTAGATGCACAGATAGAAGAAGACCAAGAGTGTCAGCAACAAGTCGCGGCGGCTCATCCGCTCTATCGCTTTGTTGAGCAAGGGCGCTATCAGATAGAGCTGCGCATAATAAAAGATGAACCAGTAAAAATTGTTACTGAACGGCAAAAACGACCTGAACAGCGTCATTTTATCCCAAGCGTCGCCGTTCCACAGCACAGAAACGACGTAGAGTGAAAAGCCGTAAAATGCGATGACGCCAAACAGCCGAATCAGTCCTTTGATTTTTGTTTTGATGCCGAAATAGCCTGAAATCAGAATGAAACAGACGACGCCGATGTGCAGCACCGTTTGTGCGCCGCTCAAAGTTGCCGACGGCAGCAAGGCTCCGGAAAAATGATAAACCGTGATCAGCAGCATGCTGAACAGTCGCAGCAGTTCGAGATTGGATTCACGCGGTAGTTTATTCGTCATATTCATCTGTAAATCTAATGTCTATAAGTCTATAAGTCTATTTGTCTATTCGTCTGTGGTTTCTTCTTCCCATTCAAAGAATGCGTCCAAATCGCGCCGTTCTTTTTTAGTGGGGCGACCGGTGCCGTGCGCTCTGTCCACAAAGCCCGACAGGCGTTGCAGTTCGAGGATTTCGTACTGATCGGCGGGGGTGATATTTTCCATATAAATGGGAACCAAAGCGGCTCCTACGCGGTTTTCGGTCAGTCCGACGACGCGAAAAGAGTAGGTGATTGGCGGTTTGCGTACTTGTACCGTATCGCCGATTCGCAACATGCGCGAAGGTTTGACGGGCTGGTCATTGACCGAGACGCGATTTTTTTTGCAGGCTTCGATAGCGATATTGCGCGTTTTGAAGATGCGTGTCGCCCACAGCCATTTATCTATTCTGACCTCGTTCACAGTTCGTCTATAATATCGTATTTATTGCGTTCCGACGCATTGCGTGTAACCAATTCGCCGAGAAAACCTGCCAAGAAAAGCTGTGTGCCGATAATCATTGCGGCGATAGCGATATAAAAATAGGGCATATTGGTGATCAGCGGGGCGGCAACGCCTTTGTGCAGCGCATACCATTTGATGCTACCGACCATCACGACTGCAAAAGCACCGAGCAGAAACATCAGGCTGCCGATCAGCCCGAAGAAGTGCATGGGTTTTTTTCCGAATTTTGAGAGAAACCATAGTGTAAACAGATCCAAATAGCCATTGGTGAAGCGGCTGACGCCAAATTTTGAGCTGCCGTATTTGCGTTTGCGGTGTTTCACTACTTTTTCTCCGATGCGGGTAAATCCGGCATTTTTTGCCAGAAACGGGATCCATCGGTGCATATCGTTATACACCTCAATATTTTTCACCACCCGCTTGTCGTAGGCTTTCAAGCCGCAATTAAAATCGTGCAGTTTGATGCCCGAAAACAGCCGTGCCGTGGCGTTGAAAAGTTTGGTAGGCAGCGTTTTGGTCAGCGGGTCGTAGCGTTTTTTCTTCCATCCGGAAACCAAGTGGTATTTGTCGTCTTTGATCATCTTGTAAAGCGCCGGAATTTCGTCGGGGCTGTCCTGCAAATCGGCGTCCATCGTAATGACCACCTCGCCTTGCGTCTTGCGGAAAGCCGAATGTAAGGCGGGCGATTTGCCGTAATTGCGCTGAAAACGCAGTGCGCGGACTTCGGGATGTGCCTGTTTCAGCTCGCGAATCACGTCCCACGAATTGTCGGTGCTGCCGTCGTCCACAAAAATCACTTCGTAAGTGTAATGTTCGCGCTTCATCACCCGTTCGATCCAAGCGTAGAGTTCGGGCAGCGATTCCGCCTCGTTGAACAAAGGAATAACGATTGAAATATCCATAATTTTTACAGTATCATTTTTTCTATCGGGACAATCAGGATGCCTTCTGCGCCGAACGATTTCAGTTTGCCGATGATTTCCCAGAACCGTTTTTCGTCGATCACGGAATGTACCGAACTCCAATTGGCTTGCGCTAACGGTAGCACGGTTGGACTTTTCATGCCGGGCAGGATGTCGATGATTTCCTGCAAGCGGTCGTTGGGTGCATTCAACAGAATATATTTTTTGCCTTCCGCCGTCTGAACTGCGTCGATGCGGAACAGCAATTCGTTCAGGATGGTACGTTTCTCTTTGGTCAGCTGCGGACAGGCGAGCAGGAGCGCTTCGGATTGCATCACGATTTCCACTTCTTTCAAATGGTTGCTGATCAAGGTGCTGCCGGAACTTACAATATCGAAAATGGCGTCTGCTAAGCCTATTCCGGGCGCAATTTCGACCGAGCCGCTGATGACGTGAATATCGGCTTTGATGGCATGCTTATGCAAGAAGGTTTTCAAGATTTCGGGATAGGATGTGGCGATTTTTTTGCCTGCAAACCAATTCAATCCGGTGTAATCTTCTTCTTTCGGAATGGCTAACGACAAACGGCAACGGCTGAAATTCAGTCGTTTGACTACCTCTGCCTGCTGTTGTTTTTCGATGTATTCGTTTTCGCCTACGATGCCGGCGTCGGCAACGCCATCGGCAACTGCCTGCGGAATATCGTCGTCGCGCAAAAATAATAACTCTACCGGAAAACTTTTCGCCGGTACCAACAGACTGCGTTTGCTCGCCTGTAGCTTGATGCCGGCTTCGCTCAACAATTCCATCGTCTCTTCATATAAGCGACCTTTCGCTTGAACTGCTATTCTTAACATATTATTTTTAAACTTTTGATTCTTGATTTTTATTTAATTCGGGATAACTGATGCGCGAATGATAGACCGACAACAGTTTTTCTACAAACACATTTTTGATGGCGCTGATATTTTGGAAGGTCAAGGGTGCATTGTTCAGCAGCCCTTCGGCGATTTGTCCGTCGATGATGCGATTGACCAAATTGCGTATCGATTCTTCGGTATATTCTTTCAAGCTGCGCGACGAGGCTTCGACGGCGTCTGCCATCATTAGAATGGCGGTCTCTTTGGTGTCGGGATTGACGCCTTTGTAGGTGAAAGCTTCTTCATCTATCGGCTCGTCGGGGTGCTGATTTTTGAACGAATTATAGAAATAGCGCGTTTTCCCGGTGCCATGATGCGTCAAAATAAATTTGATGATGGCTTCCGGTATGCCGTAATGTCGGGCGATTTTCACGCCGTCGGGGACGTGTTTGGTAATGACACGGGCGCTTTCTTCAAAGCTCAAGCGGTCGTGCGGATTGTTGCCCGGCATCGCGTTTTCGGTGAAATACGCCGGATTTTCCATTTTGCCGAGATCGTGATACAAAGCGCCTGTGCGAATCAGCTGCGGATTGGCATTGACTTTGGCGGCGGCGGCTGTCCCCAACATCGACACCTGCAATGAGTGTTGAAAAGTGCCGGGAGCTTTTTCCGACAGTTCCGTCAGCGCCGGCAAATTGATGTCCGACAGTTCTACCAAGGTTACGTTGGAGATATATCCGAAGATTTTTTCGATGATGTAAATGAAGGGATAAGTAAAGAGTATAAACAGGAAATTGACGCCGAAATTCAATATCAAACGCCAGTCTATCTGCGTCAAATCATTGTCGCGATACAGCAACAAGCCCATATACACTACAAGGTAAGTCGCTAAAATGAAGATTGCGCAACGGATCAGCTCCGAGCGTTTGGTCAGATCTTTCAGAACATAAAGGGCGACGGCGCACACGATAAACTGCATCAGCAGAAATTCAAAAGGCGCGGCAACCATCAGTGAGCAGATCAAAACGGTGATCGTATGCGTCATCTGTGCGGTGCGCGATTCAAAAAAGGTGCGTATGACAATCGGGATAATGGCGTAGGGGATGATATAAATATAGGAAAAGCCTGACCGGAGGCAGAGTTCGGTTACGATGACAAACAATGCGACCATCAGCAGCAGAAACGCCACATCTTTGCGCTTGGGATAAATTTTGCGCCGGAAAAATGCCAAATACAGCAGCAGACATGCCATCAGTCCGGCGATCAAAATGGAAATGCCTGTCATCAAGCCGATTCGACGCATTAACGTGCTGCTCTTACTTGTTTCTATACGCCGCATCGACGACAGCAAGCGCCCTACATAAGCATTGACGATCTCGCCCCGATCGATGATTTTTTCGCCTGCCTGTATGTGCTGCTCTACGGTATCGGTGCGCGTTACCACATAGCGATACACTTCGCCCGACGCCGTCAGCGAGTCTGTCGTAACGGTGTCTGTCCGTTCCTGCGTTTGATAAACCGGAAAATCGAAGGGTGCGGTAATCAAACCGGATTTCCACGGCTTGCCTTCCTCAAAAACATATTCGGAGGCATGTTTGCGGGGAAACAAAGCTATTATCACTATCGTTACAATAATGAAATAGAGATAAACCGGTAATTCGGGTAACTTTTTCATATTTATTGGTGCAAAGGTATAACTTTCATTTTGAATTGTCAATTTTTTCCAATAATTTTGCTGAAAATTTTTGCATAATATGCTTGAAAATCTCCTTTATCGAATAATTAAGGGCTTATGGATAAGCTTTTCATGCCTGCCTTTTTGGGCGATATACCGTTTGTCGGATCTCTTTTTTTATATTGTGTTTTATGTCGGACGATATCGGCGGCGTGTTGTGCGAGCCAATCTGATCAGTTCTTTTCCCGAAAAAAGCCTGCCGGAAATTCAGTGCATCGAACGGAAATTTTATCAATATCTGTGCGATTGTTTTGTGGAATCGACCAAATTGGCAACGATGTCGCACCGCACCATGAAACGTCGGATGCGTGTTGTGAATGCGGAAGATGTCAATCGCGAAATCCGCGCAGGGCGTTCCGTATCACTTTTTCTTGGGCATTATGCGAATTGGGAATGGGTCAGCTCGTTACCGCTGTGGCTCGAACCGACGATGGTGGGCGGGCAAGTCTATCATCGTTTGCATAACCGACTGATGGACAGGCTGATGATTTTCAACCGCGAGCGGATGGGGACGCAGTGTGTCGAGATGCACGATATTTTGCGTTGGATTCATACGCAGCACGCCAATCGACTTGTCAGCGTTACCGGCTACATAGCCGACCAGTCGCCTTCGCGTCGCAATGTCAGGTATTTTTTGCCTTTCCTGCATCACAATATTCCGGTGCTGATCGGCGCAGAACGCATTACGCAAAAATACGGTTTTACTGCTTTTTATGTGGAGCTAAAACGTGTCAAAAGAGGCTATTACGAAGCGCAGTTTGTTCGTATGCCCAATGAAAAACCTTCTGCCAAAACGGAATATCCAACAACCGAATGGTATTATCGGCTGTTGGAACAAACCATTCGTCGCCAGCCGGAACTCTATCTCTGGACGCACAAGCGTTTCAAATACGCGAAACCCGACCCGATCATCTGAAAACGAATTTGCAGGGAGCGACGCCCGCCGTATGCTCGGCGATTTTTTTGCCTGCTGCATCGAAAATGACGATTTTTCCGTTATTGGAATAATCGTTCGCGTCGGCAATGTAGAGCTTGCCGCTCGGTGCAATAGCAATGCCGTATGGAGAAATGACAGGAGCCTCCGCTGCGTCGAAGATAGGTTCCGTCGCTCCGGCAGCAGCGCCTGACACACTATACCGTCCGTAAAAGTTGGTCGCATTCCAATTGGCGTCATAAATGACATTGTAAAAATAGACATAGCCGCCCGACAAGGCATAATCGGTGGTCGGTGCCTCTCCCAAAGTCAGCACGACGTCGTTCTGCGTATCGATACGCTGAAATCCGCCCGCAACAGGCATCCCGAAATTGCCCTGATAGCTGACATAGACATAGCGTTCGTCATCACTTTTGACGATGTTCGGATTCAGTCCGACCGTGATGCGCCCAATTTCCGAAAAGGTGTTGAGGTCAATGACGGACAGCGTACTGTCGGTATCGTCATAAAAACTGGCGTTGGCAACATAAAGTCGCTCGCCGCAGACCGCCATACCTTCGGGATAATGACCGGTCGCCACTTTTCGCTCGTCTATCGTCAGTGAGACGGTGTCGATTCGGGCAACCGATCCGTCCCAACACGAGACATAGACATAACCGCCGAATGTTGCCAAATAGCGAGGCTGACGCGGCAATTCGCCATTGAAAAAGCCGATCTTCTTGACTGTTTTCAAGGAATCTGCCGACAGAACGCGCACATAACTCGACTGCGCCACCGTGATATACAACTTGTTGCCATAGCGCAACATATCTTGTGCGGTGTCGCCCAAAGGCTCGCCCAAATCCACCCCGAAAACACTGTCGTTTTCGAGATCATACAAAGACAGACCGGCATTGTTATAGCCTGCCCCGCCCTGATTAAGAATCAACACTCCCTGCGCCGTATAGTCCTTCGGGGGATTTTTCGGCTTTTCGGCTTCCGATTCGCAACTACTGATAGTGAGGCACATAGCCGCACTCAAAACTACACTCGTTAAAAAATTAATTTTACTGTACATGATTTGAATAGATTAATAGAAATATAGATTAATAGAAATATAGATTAATAGATAAAATTCAGATTTAAGCGATAAGCGCGTCCGGGCATTGGATAGGAGCGGACGACGACATATTGTTCATTTGTCAGATTGACACATTCGACCGATGTGCGCAGGCTGCTTTTCGACAATTTCCATTTGCGGCAGATCGACAATCCGTGTTCGGTATAATGCGGCAACAGGCTGTCCGACGAAGGTGTTTCGTTGTAATAGCGTTCGCCGCAATAGAGCAGATTGTAATTGATTTCAAACCAAGGAAATATCAGGTTTGCCCAAGCTGATGTGGTGCTTTGCGGCGTATAGCGTATTTGCCGAGCTTGTTGGTCTAATGCCTGTTGCCAAGTCTGCGAAAATTTGAGTTCCGCCCGACAATTCCGACTTGCCTGAAGGTGCAATAACAGATGGATGTCCAATCCTTTAATAAACACTTCGTCGCGATTTTGCACCGACCACAACGCCAATGATTGTCCGGCATAAGTTACAATTTTATTTTCAATCCGGTTGTAATAAGCATCCGCCGACGCCGACAGCAAGGGCAACCAATCGTTGAAACGATGCAGCCAAGTCAGCCCCAGATTGTATTGGTGCGCATTTTCGGGTTGCAGTCCGGTGTTTGCCATTGGCGGGTAATACATATCGGCGAAAGTCGGCATGCGCCAACTGTTGCGGTAAGATATGCGTAGCCGTGCGGGAACGATTTTGAAGGGTTTGACGGACAAACTGATGCTCGGCGAAAAATGATTTTTCAAAGCATGTTGTCCGTTCAGGCGGTTTAGTTGGTTGAGCAGGGAGGCTCTGATCACTAATTGCGGCGTCTCGTATTTTCCGGACAAGGCGCTGCACCATTCTGAGCGGGTGGGCTGCAGCCTGTTTTGCTGCGACACGCCATTGCCATAGCTACCGTCGTTTGCCCACGCGAATGACCATTGTGCCGTTGGCTGATAGAGCAAAGTAGCATTGGCGTAATATTCGGTTTGTACAAAATTATTCCAATAATCGGGGTATAACAAGTGTTGATAATTCATTTCCGAAAGACTGATTTTTGCGTTGATTTCTAAGGATATAGCTTGCCATTCGCGGGTATAGCGCAGGTGCGAAAATCCGATGTGGTCTTGCATCGTTTCGCCGGCATAAGGATTGTAGGAAATGACCGGCGAAGGCAAATTGCGGTCGGAATCGTAGTAATAAATTTTCCATTCCAAGCGTCCCTGTTCGCGGAAATCACCTGTCAGTTTGCTTTCTAACTGTGCGTGTTGGGTTTCGGAGTGGATCCTGCGCCGATTTTCGCCATACAGCGAGAAAGGATAATCGCCTTTAGATTGCAAATATTCGCCGAAAAGATGCAGGGAAACGGTCGGACTGAGGGCGGTTCCGTAAGCGAGGTAAGGCGAAACCATTTGCCACGAACCGGCTTTCAGTCCGGCGCGGAAGTCCGGCGACTGATTTTCCGAGCGCGATACAATATTAATAATACCGCCCAATGCTAAATTTCGCGCAGGCTGCAACAGTTCGTCATTTTCGCCGATCGACACGCTGATATTTTCCACATTATTGAGCGAAAATCGTCCCAAATCCATTTGTCCGGTTTGATAGTCCGACATCGCGACGCCATCGTAGGCGACGGTCGTATAATTTGCGCCCAGATTGCGAATCGAAACCGTTTTCAGTCCGCCGATGCCGCCATAGTCTTTCACCTGAACGCCCGCGATTTGTTTGAGAGCATCGGAAGCTTGCAGCGCATTGAGCCGTTCGATTTGTTCGGACGTCAACACCTGTGTCGGCGTCGTTTGCATCCGGGTGCTTGGGTGCACCGCACGAACTTCGACCTCGCGCAAGAGGCGGGTGAGCGTTGTGTCGTCCGGCGATTGCGCCTTGACGCCGATGAGAGTAAATCCCAAAAATAAAAACAAGAGTTGTTGTTTTTTCGTCATACTTTTTTGCCTGTTCCGCGCAGGCGTTTAGCAATTAATATTTTTGTATGGCAGGTCTTCTGACTTACTCTTTCCGGCGAAATGCCTTCCCAAATTTTCGATTCAGTGGCAAAGTGTTATTTCGCTGTCGTTTCAATTCGTGATTTATTATTGAAACAGAGATCACAGCAGCGGGACTGTTCGGGATTTGCACCCGATTCCCTTTTCATCCGATTCCCGAAACGGGACTCAAAGAACCAATACGGCGGCAAAGGTACATGATTTTTTTGAAATATGCAAAGTTAAACTTTGTTAATAATTTGTGCAATCAAAATATTCTTTGTTCCTTTGTGGCATAATTTATTAGGACACTAAAACAGTATGCCATTATGATTGAAATTCGGAACTTATCGTTCAAGTATGGAAAGCGCGAACCGCTGTTCGACGATCTGTCGTTACAAGTTGATGCAGGACGCATTGCAGGTTTGCTTGGAAAGAACGGGGCAGGCAAATCGACCTTGCTCCGGTTGGTGGCGGGCTTGCTGACTCCGCAAAGCGGTAGCGTGTGCGTAGATGGCTTTGTGCCTTCCCAACGCAATCCGCTGTATCTCTCGGAAGTCTGTATGATTCCCGAAGAATTTTCGTTGCCGTCGATTTCGATTGCGGCGTATATCAGGGCTGTCGCTCCGTTGTATCCGACTTTCGACCGTGATAAGATGGCGCAGCTTTTGGGCGAATTTGAGTTGCAGCCCCAAGACCGGTTGCATCGTTTGTCGCACGGACAGCGCAAAAAATTTCTGATTGCCTTCGCGCTGGCGAGCAATTGTCGTCTGCTGCTGTTAGACGAACCGACCAACGGCTTGGATATTCCCTCGAAAAGTCTGTTTCGCAGGGTTTTGGTTGGCTCGATCAGCGACGAACAGTTGGTTGTGATTTCGACGCATCAGGTCAAAGACATTGATACGGTGATCGATGCTTTGATCGTGGTGGATGACGGCGCCCTCGTGTTTGAAGACGACATGGCGGCTATCGGACAAAAATATCTCTTTGAGACCACGCCTCTTGCCGATGCCAACGCTCTCTATGCCGAACAGTCGGTAGCCGGTTACCGTGTGATCCGCGCCCGTAGCGACGAGCAGGAAGAAACGACGGTCGATCTCGAACTGTTTTTCAACGCAATTATTCACCACAAAATTCAAATGACAAAATGAAAATGCACGCTTTTTTCAGTTTCAGCCGTTTTGTGCGGCTCCTCGCTTGCGACTTGCAGCTCAACTTCAAACGCTATTTGCTGACCGTTGTCGGCGGATTGATTTTGCTGTTTGTAATAACTGCTATGAATACCAGTTATCATATAAATTATCAAAGTATATTTTGGATAACATTATTGCTATTGGGGGTCATTATCGGTTGTTCATTCCCTGAAATGAGCGACAAAAAGACGACTGCCAATTATCTGATGTTGCCGGCGTCGAATTTTGAAAAGTACCTGTCGCAGATCGTGATTTATATTCTTGGCGGAACATTCATTTTTATGCTCCTTTTCTATATTGATGTACACCTGATGCGTTGGATCTTGCAAACAAGACATCAGGTGCATGTAAATATATTTGAATGGAAAAATATTCTATCTATGGGTGGATATAAATTTACTTGGATGATCTGGGTTATCATCATTTCTGTCGGCTGTTATTTGTTTGCAGTGCGTCTGTTTTTTCGGCGCTATGCGGTAGTGAAAACGGCGTTCAGTTTGGTTATTCTTATCTTGTTGGCTCTATGTTCCATAGCTGTTTGGCTGCGCTTGTTCTATCCATGTCCGAATTGTGATTTTATTGGAGATCTAAACATACCGCATCGTATTGTTTTCCGTTGCCATATTGGCGAGGGGATATACTCATTTGACAATGAGGACGTCTTGACACTGGTGATTTTCAATGTCAGCTGGATAGTTTTCTTAGTGCTGGGTTATTTCAAATTAAAAGAGAAACAGTCATGAGTATGGATTTCAAATCAAGCAAGAGCATTTTTCTGCAGATAGCGGAAAACATGGCTCACCGTATTCTGGAAGGGCAGTTGAAGGAGGGCGACCGGGTGCCGTCCTTGCGCGACTTGGCGACCGAATACGAAGTGAATCGTAACACCTTGATGCGCACTTATGCCTTGCTCGACGAGGCAGGCGTGTTCGAGAACAGACGCGGCATCGGTTTTTTCGTCTCCGAAAATGCTGTCGCCATTTTGCGGGAACGCGAGCGCAAAACATTTTTTGCGACCGATTTGCCCGAATTTATGCAGAAAGTCAAACTCTTGCAGTTGACCGAAAGCGATTTGTCCGAATTACTAACCCTCTTAAAAACTCCATCAAAATGAAAAAAAGTAATATTATTCTGACCTCTTTCCTCGTATTTATTTTCGGAAGCACCCTGTATTACGTTATCGACTCGAAAAAGAACGAACATAAGATTGATCCGCAGTTCCATTCGCAGACCGACCGCTATCCGCTGCCCGATTTTTCGACGGTCGTCGTCCGCGAAGCGCCTTACATCGTTACAATTCATCAGGACGATGAAAACTATCTGACGGTGTATCGTTATTTTGGCGCCAATGCTACCGACACGACCAGCGCTATGTTGCCTGACGGCGCAGTGTATCATATCAGCGGCGATACGCTGTTTGTTGATGCGCTCCACACAACAGATGTCTATTGCCAGCGGATAGTGGAAGTGATCGCCGAAAGCAGCACGGTCAATATTTACCAAGTGCCGGTCGAAAAATTGCAGGTCAAGGCAGATGATGCGACGATGCAGATCAAGCATCAATCGGAAATCGACAGTCTGTATCTTACCGCCGTCCATTCGGTAATCACGTTTGAAAAAGATTGCAGGATTTCGTCTTTTGTAACTACTCTCTCGGACACGACAAGCGTTTTGAGCAATGCCATAATGCAAAACTTGTCGGTGAAAAAAGACGAATCGAGCAGGATTGTGGTTGAGGGACAATGAGGTGGGGAGGTGAAATGAGAATGATCGACTACAGCGACCGTTCTATCACCTCCCTGATTTCTTCTTTGCCCGGATAGGAAATGAATTTTTTCACAAAATTACCTTCGGCGTCAAAAATAAGGTAGGTTGGAATGTATTCTGTTTCGTATTTTCCTGAAACAGAAAAACTTTGCCATTCGTCTGCTGTGATATAATAATGCTCGCCGCCGATGCGTTCGATTTTTTCTCGCCAAATATCTTTCGGCGAACTTGTACTTGTAATATACACCCAAACGACGTCTTTATTTTTCATTTCAGCTTTTAGCGGACGCATATCTGCTATCGCCATCATGCAGGGGGAACACCATGTCGCCCACAAATCGATCACTACCAGCTTGCCTTTATATTTTGAAACTATCGTTTCAATGAATTGATTTTTTGGGTAGTCGGGCGTTTCATTGATGACTACAGGCAGATTGGACTGTTTCAATTCTTCGTTCTTTTCAAACAGGTATTTTGCAAAAGTAGGATTTTTGAAGTAGGTCTTAATTTCTTCTATCTGTTTGTCTGACAGCTGTTTAGGATGCGTTGCATCTAATTGTTTGGAGTATGCGTAGAGCGTCAGAAAATCATAAAAAATGCCTTCGTCGGCGCCAATCAAATCCGCCATAATGCTTTTGGTGGCTTTCAACCAATCGGCTAACGCCATGTTTTCGATGTCGGGGATATTCAAAATGGAATCATTTAAAATGGCTTGACACATCCCTGAATAGTGTACGCCAACCAATGTTGGCGGATTGTTGAAATCAAAGAAACCGAGAAATGAATAGTACGATTTATCAATTGAGGCAGGCGTAAACACAGTATCTTTTTCCGATGACTGATTTTCATAAAGCCATTGCAGTATGTCCCGATAGTTAAAGAGGTAAGCTGTAAATGTTGCCCATTTAATATTATCTACGGTTATTTTCTTTAACTTTTTTGAGGCATCTTGATTCTTTTCAATAAGAGCGATTTGATTTTCGGTCCATTGTAAAAGATAATTTTTATACTCGTCAGGCGTCATATCATATCGAAGTCCGCTTAAAGTGGTTGCCGGATCCATAATGGCATAAGACAACCCTGATGACAGTTGATTTATTTTTTCAAAATCTTCGGATGTCAGCATTTCTCCTTTTAACATTTTGAATTTGATGTCGTTGTTTTCGTCTAAAAACAGTTCAATTTTTGTTTCTTGATCAGACGACAACAAAATCATACCACATTCATTATCGTTGATAGACAACATAGCATACACGGGGCTATATAGTGGCACGGACAGCGAAAAAGTACCATCTGATTCTACCCTTGTTTCATAATCCAAAAATTGCTGATGAACGTTCTCAAATATCATATTTGGAACACTTACTTTCAGTTCATATACTTTCCCATCAGGAAAAGCGCCTGTAAATTTACCGGAAAGCGTTGCTTTCCCTGTCTGTTCCTTTTGCGAACAGCTCACTACGACCAGCGCCAAAGCAACTGTCGATAAAAGTTTGAAAAAATGATTCATAATGATTTTATTTTTAATGAATTATACGTTTACAAATTTTGATGCAAAGGTAATGAAAATTTTTGGCAGCACTGCAAATAATCTTCAAGAAATTATTACAGCTCCACTGAATTTAAATGAATTCTTTTCATTGTAAATAAATTTTTAATTTGATACTTATACGCTTGCTTCTCATCAACAAGCGCGACAAAGATACTGCATCATTTTTATTTTTGTATGCAATTTTCGGGCGAAGTTGCTGAACGGGAGGGATAAGTGTGCTAAACGGGAAATGTTTTGTTGGGAAAATAAGGTAGAAATGAGGTTGAAAATGCCCTGTACCTGTCCCGTTAGGGACAAAATGTTGGTAGAAATTATGAAAATCAAGGTTCAGACAATCACCGCAATCAAAAAAAAATCATTCAAAATCACAGTTTGGACAAAAAAATGCTTACCTTTGCATCCCTAATAAATACAAATTCAAAAACGAATTCAAAAACGCAGATGACAGACAATTCCCATACAATATTGGACGAATGGACAAATAAGGATTATGAATACGGTTTTTCGTCGAATATACATACTGATTTTATTCCTAAAGGATTAAACGAAAATATTGTGCGAATGATTTCCGAAAGGAAAGGCGAACCGGATTGGCTGCTCGATTTTCGTCTGAAAGCTTTTCGTTATTGGCAAACGCTGGAAATGCCGACTTGGGCGCACCTTCGCATCCCGCCGATTGATTATCAGGATATTATCTATTATGCTGCGCCGAGAAAAAATGCCGACACTCCTGATAAAGCACCCAAAATCGACCCCGAATTAGAAAAGACTTTCGACAAGCTTGGCATTCCACTCCACGAACGCAACCAGCTGGCAGGGATGGCGGTGGATGCTGTGATGGACAGTGTTTCCGTCAAAACGACCTACAAAGACAACCTCGCCGAAAAAGGCATTATCTTTTGTTCGTTCAGCGAAGCCGTCAAAGAACATCCCGATTTAGTGAAAAAATATTTGGGTAGCGTCGTTTCCTATCGCGACAATTTTTTTGCGGCGCTCAATTCGGCGGTGTTCAGCGACGGATCTTTTGTGTTTATTCCGAAAGGCGTGCGCTGCCCGATGGAACTTTCGACCTATTTTCGCATCAATGCCATGAAGACCGGACAATTTGAACGCACCCTGATTGTCGCCGAAGAAGACGCTTATGTCAGCTATCTCGAAGGCTGCACTGCCCCTATGCGCGACGAAAACCAACTGCATGCCGCTATCGTCGAAATTGTGGTGTCAGACCACGCAGAAGTCAAATATTCGACCGTGCAAAACTGGTATCCGGGCGACAAAGAAGGAAAAGGCGGCATCTACAACTTTGTAACCAAACGCGGATTGTGTAAAGGCGAATACTCCAAACTGTTTTGGACACAAGTCGAAACAGGCTCTGCTATCACTTGGAAATATCCGTCTTGCATTTTGGCGGGCAACAATGCCATTGGTGAATTTTATTCGGTTGCCGTTACCAATAATTTTCAGCAAGCCGACACCGGCACAAAAATGATTCATATCGGCAAAAATACCCGCAGCCGAATTGTTTCAAAAGGCATTTCTGCCGGTAAAAGTCAAAACAGCTATCGCGGATTGGTGCGCATCAATCCCGATGCAGAGCAGGCTCGCAACCATTCGCAGTGCGACAGCCTGTTGCTGGGCAATAAATGCGGCGCACACACTTTCCCCTATATGGATATTCGCAACGAATCGGCGATCGTCGAACACGAGGCAACCACGTCAAAAATCAATGAAGAACAACTGTTTTACTGCAATCAACGAGGCATTTCGACCGAAGAAGCGGTCAGCCTGATAGTGAACGGTTATGCCAAAGAAGTACTGAACAAACTCCCGATGGAATTTGCGGTCGAAGCGCAAAAGCTGCTGCAAATCAGTCTGGAAGGAAGTGTAGGGTAAGCGTATGAAATACAAGTATTTGATCGGATTGAACGTGTGTCTGCTGTTGGCGGGGCTGACTTCCTGCCAATCGACAAAATTTGTTCCGCAAGATAAATACCTGCTCGATAAAATCAGCATCGAATCCGACGTCCCCAACTATCCGGTGAGCCAAATCAGACCTTACCTCAAACAGCAGCCCAACCTGAAAATGTTCGGGCTGTTCAAATCGACGCTCTGGATCTATAATCTGTCGGGGAAAAAAGATACCGGATTCAATCGGTTCATCCGACGGCTGGGCGATGCGCCGATTATTTACGATCCTTACCTGCAAGATAAAACGGAAAACGAATTGCGCAAACTGTTCTTCAATATGGGCTATATCAACGTCGAAGTCAGTTCCGAAGCCTTTTCGCACGACAGAAAAATGAATCTTGTCTATCGGATTCAAGGCAATCAGCCCTATCGCATCCGCCATTATACGACCGATATTTCGGACACGACCATCAGGCAGGAAGTCTTTGGCGGCGCACAAAACGACCCGATGCGCACGATTTCGGGCGAGACCTCGGTATTGCGCACTCCCGCCTTGCACGACAGCCTGCTGTTCGATCGCAATGCGCTGGACTATGAACGCGACCGCCTGACGACACTGCTGCACAATCGCGGCTATTACGCTTTTTCCAAAGACCGTATCATGTTCGACGCCGATACCGCTCTGAATGCCAATGCCGTCGATTTGACGATGCGCTTGCGCCCGCCCACCGATAGTCTGACCAAACTTTTCAACCGGCAATTTTATTATGACCGCGTAAAAATTTATTTGGATTATAACCCTATAGAAACGGTCTATACGGCAAATGACAGCGTGAATTACAAAGGCTATACCATTGTCTATCAGCATAAAAAACCATCGCTACGTCCGGCAGTTTTGGCGGATAACTGTTTTATTGAGCCATCCGAATTGTTTTCCCGTCAGAACGAAGACCGAACTTATTCCGCATTTTCCAATATGCGGGCATTGAACAATATTCAGATACAATACGAACCAAAATTGCGCAACGATTCCACGCTGTTAGACGCCTCTTTGTTGCTGATTCCGGCGAAAAAACAGTCGGTTTCCGTCTCCTTGGAAGGCACCAATACGGCGGGCGATTTGGGTGCGGCAGCGGCAATCAATTATACGCACCGCAACCTGTTTCGCGGCTCGGAAACTTTCAACCTGCGCGTGCGAGGCGCTTACGAAGCGATGAGCAATTTTTCCAATCCTTATTTGGAATACGGCAGCGAAGCGTCGTTCCATGTGCCGAAATTTGTGTTGCCTTTTCTGCGCACTTCTGCCTTTCGCCGCTTGCGTCCTACGACGGAATTTGCATTGAGTTACAATTACCAGTCGCGACCGGAATACGACCGAACATTGTTGTCGGGCGGTTGGCGTTATCAGTGGCAGGGCAAAAATCAGTCGGCAGTCCGTCACCGTTTCGATTTGATCAATGTCGATTATGTCTATCTGCCTCGCAAAGACAGTACTTTTATGAATAAATTGCCCGTCAACGCCCAATATTTCGGCTATACCGACCAGTTCATCGTCGGCATGAGCTATTCCTATTATTACAGCACCGCCGAATTTTTGAACAAACGCAGCAATGCCCATTCGTGGCGCTGGTCGATCGAATCCGCCGGAAATGCCCTGTACGGCATCAGCAGATTGGCAGACAGAGAAAAAAACACACGCGGTGTCTATCAGCTGCTCAATACGCCCTTCGCACAGTTCCTCAAAGGCGATTTCGATTTCACTTACAATGTGATCCTCGACCCGCGCAACTCTATCGTATGGCATATCGGCGGCGGCGTGGGCGTCCCTTACGGCAATTCGGAAATCCTGCCCTTTGAAAAACGGTATTATTCCGGTGGCGCCAACAGCGTGCGGGCTTGGTCGGTCAGAGAATTAGGACCGGGAAGCTATCAGCCCAATGCATCTACCACCTTTTATCACCAGACCGGCGACATCAAATTAGACGCCAACCTCGAATATCGCAGCCATTTTATATGGAAATTGGAATTTGCAGCTTTCATCGATGCCGGAAATATCTGGACGATCAAAGGCTATGAAGGGCAGGAAAACGGACGGTTTCGTTTCGATTCGTTTTACAAAGAGATAGCGCTCGGCTACGGATTGGGCATTCGTTTCGATTTCGATTATTTTCTGATCCGTTTCGATTTTGCCGAAAAAGCCTACAACCCCGCCAAGCGCGGGAAAGACCGTTGGGCAATACTGCATCCCAATTTTGGAGAAAATTTCGCATGGCATATCGCCGTCGGTTATCCCTTCTAAAAAAATAATAAATTGACTAAACATGAAACAAAGACAAGAAAAGTTTTCGGAAAATATTACCGTATCTAAAATAAAATCATTATCTTTGCAGCCTTGAAATATGATTATCAACTCAATAAATAATAGAGCAATGAAAAAAATTATTTTATTCGGAACGATGATGTTGGTCGCCGCATGTGCCGCTTCCAACGTGTATGCGCAGAAATTTGCGCTGATTGACATGGAATATATATTGAAAAATATTCCGGCGTATGAAATGGCAAACGACCAGTTGAACACCATTTCAAAAAAGTGGCAAAATGAAGTAGAAGCCCTGCAACAGGAAGCCCAGAACTTGTATAAGACGTATCAAGCCGATGTCGTGTTTTTGTCGCCCGAAATGAAAACCAAACGCGAAGCGGAAATCGTCGCCAAAGAACAGGCAGCCCAAGACCTGAAAAAGAAATACTTCGGGACAGACGGCGAACTGTTCAAAAAACGTGAAAGCCTGATCAAACCTATTCAAGATGAGATCTACAACGCCGTTAAAGAGATCGCCACCGCACGCGGATATGCCGCCATCGTCGATCGCGCATCGGCAATGAGTATCATTTTTGCCTCGCCGCAAATAGATATCAGCAACGAAGTATTGACAAAACTCGGCTATGCAAAATGATAATGCATGCAAAAACTTGAATATTAACGATTTATTCACTACCTTTGCACCCCGAAAATATAAATTATTAAATTTAAAACAATAAACAAATGTTGAAAAAATTGATTTTATCCGCGCTGATAGCGCTGCCTTTTGCCGCCTTTGCACAAGATAAGGTGGCTTATGTTAATTCAGACACGCTGATGGCTTTGATGCCGGAATCCAAACTGTTGCAAGATTCCATCCAAAAAACACAGGAAGCGCAAAAAGCCTACATGTCCCGTCTTGAAGACGAGTATCAAAGCAAATACGAAGCCTTTATGCGTGAAGGCGACAAACTGCTTGAAACCATCAAAATCAGAAGAATGAATGAGTTGCAAAATTTAGAAAAAGACGCTGCCAACTATCAGCAGGAAGCACAGCAGGAATTGCAAAGACTGTACGAATCACTACTGATTCCTATCCAGCAGAAAGTACAGAAAGCCATTCAGGATGTAGGCGCCGAAAACAACTTTGCCTACATTTTAGACAAACGAGTTTTCCTGTTTATCAATCCCAATGCCACCGATGCAACGCCATTGGTCAAACAAAAACTTGGTCTCTGATCCACTCAAGCCTGTTGGAATATTCGATTCGGGATATGGCGGATTGACCATTTTAGAAAAAATCCGCGAACGATTGCCGCAATTCGATTATTTATATCTTGGAGATAATGCGCGTACCCCCTACGGTACGCGCTCTTTTGAGATTGTATATGAATTTACTTGGCAAGCCGTCCGAAAACTCTTCGATGAAGGATGCCCGCTCGTAATATTGGCGTGCAATACGGCTTCCGCCAAGGCTTTACGTACCATCCAACAGAAAAATCTACCGCAAACAGCACCCGACAATCGCGTATTGGGCGTCATCCGTCCGACAGTAGAAAATGTCGCCGTCCTCACCCGTAGCCGACACGTTGGCGTGGTAGGAACGCCCGGCACCATCCTCTCCGATTCTTATACTTTGGAAATTCATAAACTTTTTCCGGACATCACCGTTACCGGCGAGGCTTGCCCGATGTGGGTGCCATTGGTAGAAAATGCGGAATACGACACCCCGGGCGCCGATTATTTTGTACGCAAACACTTGGATACTCTTTTCGCCAAAGATCCGCAAATAGACGTCGTCATACTTGGCTGCACACATTATCCTCTGTTAATCAATAAGATACGGAAATATTTGCCCGACCATGTGCAAATTTTGTCGCAGGGAGAATATGTCGCCGACAGCCTTGCCGACTACCTGCAACGACATCCCGAAATGGAATCGCGCTGTACGAAAAACGCTACGGTTCGTTTTCTGACCACCGAAGCCGACGATAAATTTTCGACGATGGCAAGCATTTTTCTCGCCGGAAACATCGACGCACAACGCATCACGCTGGACTGATAATGCTGAACGACGCCACGCAATCTTTCATCCGCCAACATCGTTTCGACGATCCGCAACGATTGGCGTTGCACACTAAAAATTTTGAAAATTCGGACATCGACCTGACCGCCGCATTGACACAAATAGCCGGTCGCCAACACATCCGCCGGAAATTGCCGTCGTGGTATGACTGCGACGACCTGCTCTATCCGCCGCGATTGTCGCTTGAACAATGTTCGTCGGAAACGACCGCTCGCCACAAAGCAGCATGTGTTTCAGGCACTTCGCTCGTCGATTTGACCGGCGGTTTTGGCGTAGATACGGCTTTCCTTGCACCTGATTTTTTTCATGTTGTCTATGTCGAAAAAGATCCGCATTTGGCAGCAGTTGCGCAACATAATTTTGCCGTATTGGGCTTGAAAAATATCACGACACATTGCGGCGATTGCCTTGATTTTCTTCGCACGATGCCGTCGGTCGATTGCATTTATATGGATCCCGCCCGCAGAACGGCTGCCGGTAAAAAAGCGTTTCGGATAGAAGATTGCGAGCCTGATATTTTGAAAATGAGCGACTTGTTGTTAGAAAAAGCAGCTCGTGTCGTAGTCAAACTCTCGCCTATGTTAGACATTGCCGCCGCTGAAAAAGCTTTGCCAAAGCTTGCCGAAATTCACATTGTCAGCGTGGATAACGAATGTAAAGAATTGCTGCTGTTTTTGGAACGGAAGGCGCCTGAAAAATCGCCGTTTGTACGTTGCGTCAACTACCTGAAAAATGCGTCGCAACCACAGTCATTTGGCTATTATCCAAAAGATTATCTTGCAGTCGGACAAGCTTTTGCGGCACAGCCACAGACCTATATTTATGAGCCGAACAGCTCGTTGATGAAGGCGGCATGTTTTGCGCCCTTGTCTTTGCACTATGCACTCCAACCATTGCATCCCGACAGCCATTTATTGACTTCCGAACAGCTTGTTGCCGATTTTCCCGGACGCATTTTTCGGGTTGAAGCTGTTTTTTCGATGAGCAAAAACGACTTGAAAACGCATTTGTCCGACATGGCGCAGGCGAATATCACAACGCGCAATTTTCCGCTGTCAGCCAACGAGTTACAGAAAAAACTCAAGCTGAAAGACGGCGGCACAAGCTATCTTTTGGCGACGACTTTATCTAACGGTAAACACGTTTTGATCCGCGCTGCCAAAGTGTAGCTGTTGTTATTTTTTCAACAGGGATTCCAATTTCAGCAATTCGTCGCGATATTGCGCCGCTTCCAAGAAATTCAGATGCTTGGCGGCATCCATCATCAGTTGTTTGGTGTGATTGATGGCTTTTTGCAATTCGGATTGCGTCATCATTTTAACGACCGGATCGGCGGCAACCGTCATCGTTGGTTCAGGCTCAATATACGCTTTTGGCGGCGCTTGTACCGACTGTATCAGTGTCGATTGTGTGGTTTTGTGGATTTGTTGGGGCGTGATGCCGTGTTCGGCATTGTAGAGCAACTGCTTTTCACGACGGCGATTGGTCTCGTCTATGGTTTTTTGCATGCTTTCGGTAATGGTGTCTGCATAGAAAATCACTTTGCCATTGATATTGCGGGCGGCGCGTCCGGCGGTTTGTGTCAAAGCGCGATGCGAGCGCAAAAAACCTTCTTTGTCGGCGTCTAATATGGCGACTAACGACACTTCGGGCAAGTCTAATCCTTCGCGCAAAAGATTCACGCCAATCAGAACGTCAAAAATGCCCTGCCGCAGTTTTTCCATGATTTCAACCCGTTCTAAAGTTTCTACATCCGAATGAATATATGCCGTTTGAATCCCCGACCGAATCAAATAAGCGTTCAATTCTTCCGCCATACGTTTGGTCAGCGTGGTGATCAGCGTGCGCTCATGACGTTCGGTGCGCAGCTGAATTTCTTCCATCAAATCGTCGATCTGATTCAGACTCGGACGCACTTCGATCACCGGATCCAACAAGCCGGTAGGACGCACAACTTGTTCTGTTACAACGCCTTCGCAGAGTTCCAACTCAAAATCTGCCGGCGTCGCGCTGACAAAGATTGTTTGCGGCGTCAGCGCTTCAAATTCATCGAAAGTCAGAGGACGATTGTCCATTGCCGCCGGTAAGCGAAATCCGTATTCCACCAAATTGATTTTGCGCGAATGGTCGCCGCCGTACATCGCCCGAATCTGTGGAATACTCACATGGCTTTCGTCTATTACCGTCAAAAAATCTTTCGGAAAATAATCTAACAGGCAATAGGGACGGGTGTTGGCTTTGCGTCCGTCCAAATAACGCGAATAATTTTCGATGCCGGAGCAGTAGCCGATCTCTTTGATCATCTCCAAATCGTAAGAAACCCGCTCGTAGAGCCGTTTTGCCTCCTGCGTTTTGCCTTCGGCATTGAACAGCTCAACCTGTTTTCCCAAGTCGAGCGTAATGTCATTGATCGCAGCATTGATCGCTTCTTGCGATGCCACAAACAGGTTGGCGGGATAGATATCGTAAGTATCAAAATGTTCGATCGTAACGCCGCTTTCCGGATCAAAAGTGCTGATTTCGTCAATGGTTTCGCCCCAGAAAACTACCCGCAAAGCCGAATCGCTGTAAGCCAAAAACACATCGACCGTATCACCCGTTACCCGAAATTTTCCCCGCGTAAACTCTAATTGTGTGCGCGAATAGAGCGATGCCGACAGCTGCAGTAGCAGTTTGTTGCGCTGTAAATTCATATTGCGTTGCAGATGAATCACCGTGTTTCCGAAATTCACGGGATTGCCCATACCATACAGGCACGACACCGACGACACAATGATCACATCGCGCCGTCCCGACAATAATGCCGACGTAGCCGAGAGGCGCAAGCGATCAATTTCTTCATTGATCGACAAATCTTTTTCTATATAAGTATTTGTCGAAGGGATATAAGCTTCGGGCTGATAATAATCGTAATAAGAAACAAAATATTCCACCGCATTGTGTGGGAAAAAGGCTTTGAACTCGCTGTAGAGTTGGGCGGCAAGCGTTTTGTTGTGGCTCACTATCAAAGTCGGTTTCGCGACTTCACGAATGACATTGGCGATGGTAAATGTTTTTCCCGAACCGGTAACGCCCAGCAAGGTCTGATAGGGCAGGTTTTGCTTAATGCCTGCTACCAACTCGCGTATTGCCTGTGGCTGGTCGCCCGTCGGCTGATAGTCCGATACCAGTTCAAAATTCATCGCATTATTTTATTAGCGCCGATTATTTTTCAGCGCGGTTATATTCTTCCAAAGCTTTTTCGAGGACTTGCATAGCGCATGCCAATTCTTCTTTTTTCAGAACGTAGGCAATGCGAACTTCATTTTTACCCAGATCGGGATCGGAATAGAAACCCGACGCAGGCGCCATAAAAATAGTTTGCCCTTCGTATTCAAAATCCGACAAACACCACGCGCAAAAACGGTCGGCGTCGTCAATCGGCAGGCGGGCGATGGTATAAAATGCGCCCATCGGAATCGGCGAATACACGCCCGGAATACGGTTCAGCGAGTCAACCACAAAATTGCGGCGTTCCAAATATTCCTCATACACGTCCATCATATACTCTTCGGAAACGCCCAACGAGGCTTCGGCTACGATCTGCCCCAGCAATGGCGGGCTTAAACGCGCCTGACAAAATTTCATCAGGGTTTTCCGCAATTCTTTATTTTTGGTGATCAGCATGCCTTCTCTGATGCCACATTCGCTGTATCGTTTTGAAACAGAATCAATTAAGACAACATTTTCTTCGATACCGACCAAATGCAAGGCGCTGACGTAGGGCGATCCGGTGTATATAAATTCGCGATACACTTCGTCGGAAAACAGATACAAATCGTATTTTTTGACCAAATCGCGGATTTTGTTCATTTCGGCGCGAGAATATAAATAGCCGGTGGGATTGTTCGGGTTGCAAATCAGGATGCCTTTGGTGCGCTCATTGATCAGCGCCTCGAATTTTTCGATGGGAGGCAGCGAAAAACCTTCGTCGATGGACGATGCCACCGTGCGGATGACGGCGCCTGCGGAGATAGCAAATGCCATATAATTGGCATACGAAGGTTCCGGCACAATGATTTCGTCGCCCGGATTCAGGCACGCCATCAATGCGAACAAAACGGCTTCGGAACCGCCTGTGGTGATGATAATATCGTCGGCGCTGACGTTGATTTTGAACTTGGAATAATAGGAAACCAATTTTTCTCTGAAACTGCGAAAACCGTCGCTCGGACTGTATTCCAAAATTTTGCGGTCGATTTTGCGCACAGCGTCCAATGCAATTTCCGGCGTATGAATATCGGGCTGTCCAATATTCAAATGATATACTTTCAAGCCCCTTGCTTTGGCAGAGTCCGACAACGGTACTAACTTGCGAATCGGAGAGGCAGGCATTTCTATTCCGCGTGTAGATATGGCAGGCATAATAAATTTAATATAAAAACAAAGAAAGCCAATCGGGGAGGATTGGCTCGCTTGGTGTGTTTAAAATAACTAAACTAACTTAATTTATTCACATGTAAAGCCAATTTGGATTTCAAATTTCCCGCTTTATTTTTGTGAATAATATTCTTTTTCGCCAACTTGTCTAACATCGCACTTACCTTTTTAAATGATTCGGTAGCGACTGCTTTGTCGGTCGTGTTGCGCAAATCGCGTACTGCGTTACGAGTTGTCTTTGCATAATACTTGTTGCGCAATCTTCTCGTCAAAATCTGACGGATCCTTTTAATAGCTGATTTGTGATTTGCCATTTTGCTGATTTGTAATTATAATTTTGTATTTTTCCATTATTTGTAGTCCATAGGGGAATCGAACCCCTCTTTCAAGAATGAAAATCTTGCGTCCTAACCGATAGACGAATGGACCGTTTTTCGTTTTGCGGGTGCAAAGGTAGAATTTTTTTTTGAAACCGCCAAATATCTTTGACTTTTTTTGAAAAAAAAATTACCTTTGCAGCATGTTACACAAAACTCGAGCCATCATATTGCACCAAATTCAGTACAACGACCGCTATGCAATCGTCCATGTATATACCGAAGCGTTTGGTCCGGTGGCATACCTGACTGCGGCGACAAAAACCAAGACGTCGCGTGTCCCAAAAGCGCTGTTGCACCCCTTGTCGATCGTCGAATTGGAAGTGGAACATCACAATTTGCGCGAAATTCAACGCATCAAAGAGGCAAAAGCCTGCATGACTTTGCCTGCGATATTGAGCCATCCGGTGAAAACGGCGGTCAGCATGTTTATGGCAGAGCTGATCTCGAAATTCGTCAAAGAGCAGCAGCCCGATCAAGCGCTGTTCGATTTTTTGTTGCAATCGATCCGTATATTGGAGTTGTCGGAAAAATCTTTCGCCAATTTTCACCTCGTTTTTCTGATGAAGTTAAGCCGCTTTCTGGGTTTTTATCCCGACGTCTCCGCTTATCGGCGCGGAATGTTTTTCGATATGCAAAACGGCGTGTTTATTGCTCACAAACCGGCGCATCATCACTTTCTGAATCCCGACGACAGCGCCGCTTTTGTGCAATTGCTTCGGATGGACTACGAAAATATGTCGCATTTTCGATTTTCCGGAAAAGAACGTAAAGCATTTATTTCCAGAGCAATAGAATATTATCAGATACATTTGAGCCATTTTCAGGAAATCAAATCTGTCGAAATCTTGCACGAAGTATTTGGCTGATTCGGATTAAAAATGTACTTTTGCAGCGCCATTCGCCCCTGTAGTTCAATGGATAGAACGGAAGTTTCCTAAACTTTAAATCCGAGTTCGATTCTCGGCGGGGGTACTCTTCATGCAAAAAAAAAATCAAAAAAAAATCGGAAACCCTTTGTAATGTAAAGAATTATTACTACCTTTGCAGCCCGTTTTGCGAATTAAGTAAACAAAACGGAGCTAATTAACTAAATAATAATTACATACTGAAATGCCAGGATTAATAGGAAAAAAAATCGGAATGACATCCGTTTTCAGTGCCGAGGGCAAAAATCTGCCATGCACTGTTATCGAAGTAGGTCCTTGCGTGGTTACTCAGGTGAAAACCCTCAAAACAGACGGTTATGAAGCTGTTCAGTTAGGCTTTCAAGACAAGAAAGACAAACACACTTCAAAAGCCGAACAGGGACACTTCAAAAAAGCACAAACCACCCCCAAGCGACACTTGGTTGAGTTCAAAAATCAAGGAAACTACGCCATCGGCGACGTAATCACAGTCGATTACTTCAACGGTGAAGTTTATGTAGATGTGATCGGAACATCGAAAGGTAAAGGATTTCAAGGCGTTGTACGACGTCATGGATTCAAAGGAGTAGGCGAAGCCACATTAGGACAGAGCGACCGTCAGCGGCATCCGGGTTCTATCGGCGCATGTTCTTACCCCGCGAAAGTATTTAAAGGCACCCGCATGGCAGGTCAAATGGGCAATAGCCGCGTTACGGTGCAAAACTTGGAAGTGATCAAAGTCATTCCCGACCACAACCTTTTATTATTGAAAGGTTCGATTCCGGGAGCAAAAGGTTCAATCGTAGTAGTTCAAAAATAATGGAAGCAATCGTATACAATATTAAAGGAGAAGATACCGGCAGAAAGGTAACTCTCAAAGAAGGCGTTTTTGGCATTGAACCCAATGACCATGTGATCTATTTGGACGTCAAACAATACTTGGCAAACCAACGTCAAGGTACGGCAAAATCCAAAGAAAGAAGCGAAATGTCGGGCAGCACCCGCAAATTAGGTCGTCAGAAAGGCGGCGGCGGCGCTCGAAGAGGCGATATTAACTCGCCGGTATTGGTCGGCGGCGCTCGCGTCTTCGGTCCCAAACCGAGAGACTACAGTTTCAAACTCAATAAAAAAGAAAAATCATTGGCACGCAAATCAGCCCTGTCTTACAAAGTGCAACAAGAGGCAATCACCGTCGTCGAAGATTTTACGTTTGAAGCCCCAAAAACCAAAGAATTTGTAGCATTGGCAAACAACTTGAAAGTCGCCGGTAAAAAAGTCTTGGTCATCTTGCCCGCAAACAATAACAATATCTTATTGTCGGCTCGCAACTTGCCCAAAACAAGCGTCAGCACCGTGAGCGAATTGAATACCTATAAAGTATTGAACGCCGCTCATCTGGTAGTGTTAGAAAGTTCAATATCAGCATTAAATAATTTTTAACGAAAGGAGAAAAACAATATGGGAATTATCATCAAACCCGTCGTAACGGAAAAACAAACACAAATCACCGAAAAACGACCCAATCGTGTGGCATTTCGCGTATCTCCCGACGCTAATAAATTGGAAATCAAAGCTGCGATAGAAGAACTCTACGGCGTACACATCGTGAAAATCAATACGATGAACTACGACGGTAAACGCAAATCGCGCTATACCAAATCGGGGACGGTGAACGGAAAAGAAGCCGCTTTCAAAAAAGCAGTCATCACGCTGAAAGAAGGAGAAACCATCGATTTCTTTGCAAATATCTAATGTTGAATTGGAATATGTTGTTCAAAATTAAATTTGTAATGACATTGCCTGTGTGGTTTATGACTGATAACGAGATAAAGCTTGTTAAACCTCATGCCAACACAAAATAATAATAACAAACAAAATTTTAGAGATAAATTAATAATTCAATGGGAATTCGTAAATTAAAGCCCACAACACCGGGGCAAAGACACAAGATTATCGGTACGTTTAGTGAAATCACTGCTACCGTACCGGAAAAATCTCTTGTTTACGGACATAGCAAATCCGGTGGACGCAACGAGGAGGGGCATCGCACGATGCGCCATATCGGCGGCGGACACAAACGCAAGTACCGTATCATCGATTTCAAGAGAAACAAAGATGGAGTTCCTGCAACAGTGAAAACCATCGAGTACGATCCTAACCGTTCGGCTCGCATCGCATTGTTGTATTATGCCGACGGAGCAAAGACCTACATCATCGCTCCCAACGGTTTGGAAGTCAATCAGACAGTGATTTCAGGAAAAGAAGTAGCGCCGGAAATCGGAAACGCACTTCCGTTAGCCAACATCCCTCTGGGTACGGTCGTTCACAACGTTGAACTCCGTCCGGGACAGGGGGCGAAAATGGTGCGCTCGGCAGGAGCATTTGCACAAGTAGTATCACGCGAAGGCAATTATGCCATTCTGAAAATGCCTTCGGGCGAAACGCGCAAAATACTGTCCGCATGCAAAGCCACCGTCGGCAGTGTAGGAAATTCCGACCATGCTTTGGAAAAATCAGGCAAAGCCGGTAGAACACGCTGGTTAGGACGTCGTCCCCGTGTGCGCGGCGTAGTGATGAACCCTGTGGATCACCCGATGGGCGGCGGCGAAGGTCGTGCGTCAGGCGGACATCCACGCTCTCGTAAAGGATTGTATGCTAAGGGCTTGAAAACAAGAGCGCCGAAAAAACACTCTTCAAAATATATCATCGAAAGAAGTAAAAAATAACCTGATAAAATAAGAGTAAGTTATGAGTCGTTCATTAAAAAAAGGTCCATATATTAACGTGAAGCTGGAAAAGAAAATTCTGGCTATGAATGAAAGCGGCAAAAAAACTGTCGTAAAAACTTGGGCAAGAGCTTCAATGATTTCCCCCGATTTCGTCGGGCATACCGTTGCAGTTCATAATGGTAATAAGTTTATCCCCGTCTATATTACGGAAAACATGGTAGGTCATAAACTCGGCGAATTTTCGCCCACCCGCCAATTCCGTGGTCATGCAGGAAATAAAAAGAAATAAAACATGGGTGCAAGAAAAAGAATATCAGCAGAAAGCAGAAAAGAAGCGCGAACAACGCAATATTATGCAAAATTGAATAATGTGCCGACTTCTCCGCGCAAAATGCGTCTCGTGGCAGACATGATTCGCGGAATGGAAGTCTTCAAGGCACTGGGCGTGTTGAAATATTCCAACAAAGAAGCTGCTGCCAGAGTAGGGAAACTGCTTAAATCGGCAATATCCAACTGGGAACAGAAAACCGGTCATAAAGCAGACACAAGTGAGTTATATGTAACGTCGATCAGCGTCGATTCGGCAACCATCCTCAACCGGATGCGTCCGGCTCCGCAAGGACGAGGCTACCGTATCCGCAAACGGTCAAACCACGTTACATTGTTTGTAAATACAAAAAACGAAATACAAAATTAATTGCTCAATGGGACAAAAAGTAAATCCGATAAGTAATCGTTTGGGTATCATCAGAGGATGGGATTCAAATTGGTATGGCGGCAATAATTATGGCGATACATTGTACGAAGACAGTAAGATTCGCAAATATTTGAATGCCCGTCTTGCCAAAGCAAGTGTATCTCGTATTGTTATTGAGCGCACCCTGAAGTTAGTTACCATTACCGTATGCACTGCCCGTCCGGGATTTATCATCGGTAAAGGCGGTCAGGAAGTAGATAAACTGAAAGAAGAGTTGAAGAAAATTACCGATAAGGAAATTCAAATCAATATCTTTGAAGTCAAAAAACCCGAATTGGATGCAACCATCGTTGCAAACAATATCGCCCGTCAGTTGGAAGGCAAAATGGCGTATCGCCGTGCGATCAAAACAGCTATCGCCTCCACCATGCGTATGGGTGCCGAAGGGATCAAAGTGCAAATCTCCGGTCGTCTGAACGGCGCAGAAATGGCGCGTTCGGAAATGTATAAAGAAGGTCGTACCCCCTTGCATACCCTGCGTGCCGATATCGACTACGCATTGGGCGAAGCGCTGACCAAAGTCGGGCTGTTGGGAGTAAAAGTCTGGATCTGCCGCGGCGAAATGTACGGCAAACAAGATTTGTCGCCGCAATTTGCTACGCTGAAAGAAAACGCTAATCGTGGTGGCGGCGAACGTGGCGAGCGCCCCGACAGACGAGACAGACGTGACCGCCGCGATCGTGGAGAACGCAGTGACAGAGGCGAACGAGGCGACAGAGATCGCAACCGCAACGAACGCGGAGGCGACCGCAATGACAGACGGAACAACAATCGTCGCCCGCAAAAAGAAAAAAAATAAATTCTCTTTTTCAATCTTCATGAATGGAGGCTGTTTTTGGAAACAGTCTCCATTTTGTTTATTTTCAAAAAAATACTACCTTTGCATCAAAAATCACAACAATCGTTAACTTGATACGAAGAAGAATGAACCCAATAAATATCGAATTTCAATCCCCTGCGGAAATCAAACACTTTCAGGAAGAAAAACTTCGGGAAGCGTTGCTTTATCTGCAAAATCATTCGCCGTTTTATCAACGTTTGTTTAAGGAAAATAATGTTGATATTCAGCAGATTAAATATCTTGAGGATTTGCAGCAAATCCCTTTTACCGCCAAACAGGATTTGCAAGTCCATAACGAAGATTTTCTTTGTGTGCCGCGCGAAAAAATCATCGATTTCATCACTACTTCGGGTACGCTCGGCGACCCCGTAACTTTCGCGATGACCGACCGCGACCTCGACCGTTTGGCGTACAACGAGAAAATATCCTTTGCCTGTGCCGGCGTAAAACCGACTGACATTGTGCAACTTATGACCACCATCGACAAACGTTTTATGGCTGGCTTGGCGTATTTCCTCGGACTTCGGGCGCTGGGAGCGGGCGTTATCCGCGTGGGCAACGGCATCCCCGAATTGCAGTGGGACACCATTAACCGCATCCGCCCGAACACGATTATGTGTGTGCCGTCGTTTATTTTGCACATCATAAAATACGCCGAAGAACACGGCATTGATTACCGAAATTCGAGCGTGAAAAAAGTGGTCTGCATCGGCGAAAACCTGCGCGAACAGGACTTTTCGCTCAATCTTCTCGGAAAACGTATCAAAGAAAAATGGGACATTGAACTCTATTCTACTTACGCCTCAACGGAAATGGCGACTACCTTTGCCGAATGCGAATACGGTTGCGGCGGGCATCATCACCCCGAACTGGTTATCTGCGAAGTGATTGACAGTGAAGGAAATATCGTTCCAGACGGCGAAATCGGCGAGTTGGTTGTTACCACACTTGGCGTGGAAGGGATGCCTTTATTGCGTTTCAAAACGGGCGATTTGGTGTCGTTTCATACCGAAAAATGTCGCTGCGGCAGACATTCGATGCGGGTAAGTCCCGTTGTCGGTCGCGCCAATCACCTGCTGAAATACAAAGGCACAACGCTTTATCCGCCAGCCATTTACGATGTCTTGGACAACACGCCGTTTGTCGAAAATTATGTAGTGGAAGTAAGTTTTGATGAGAATGGGAATGACAGGGTAGGAGTTAGAATAGCCATTAGACAAATAGATGATAGACGGTTAGATGATAGACAATTGGAAACGCCGTCTAATAATCTATTATCTAATAATCTAATATCTAAAAATCTAATAAAGGATTTGAAAGACCGTTTTCGTGCCAAAATCCGCGTTGCGCCCGAAATTGAAATCTGCAATGCGGAGGATTTGAAAAAAATCATTTTCCCCGATTTGAGCCGCAAACCTGTGAAATTTATTGATAAAAGACGGTTAGATGTCAGACAGTTAGATAATAGACAATTAGATGTCAGACAATTAGACATAACGTCAGAAAATCTGCTGTCTAAAAATCTAACATCTAAAAATCTAAATGTCTAAAAATCTAAATGTCTAATAATCTAAATGTAATATGCATAATTTCAAAGAACTTAAAATTTGGCAGAAGGCAAGAGAATTAGTAAAAGCGATTTATCTTTTAACTAAAAAATATCCTGCGGAAGAACGTTTCGGGCTGACATCTCAAACCCGCAGAGCCGCCGTTTCTATTTTATTGAATATTGCCGAAGGGTCAGGTAGAGGAAGCGACAATGATTTCTCGCATTTTATTGATATTGCAACCGGCTCTGCACGAGAATTGGAAACCGCGATTATCGTTGCCTTTGACCTCGAATACATTTCTGAATTTGATTTGGATAATATCACTGTTCAGATAACAGAACTTTATAAAATGATTTTTAAATTCCAACAAACACTTAAAAAATGAATACAATGAACAATCCAACGTCTAACAATCCAACGTCTAATAATCTAATGTCTAACAATCTAATGTCTAATAATCTAATGTCTGTTTACAACGACTACCGTCCCTACACCGACAGCGAAATCAATGCCGCGATGTGTCGGCTTTCAGAAAGTCCGTATTTTCCCGCGCTGGCGGCATACGTTTATCCCACCCGCGCCCCCGAAGACGTGAAACGGCAAATTCGCGCTTACACTACCATCCGCGAATTTCAATTAGAGGTGATGAAAGCCGTGAATGAACAGGTTATCGCGCGAAGTATCTCGAATTTTTCTTACGAAGGTCTGGAAAAATTAGACCGCGAAAAACGCTATATGTTCCTTTCCAATCATCGCGATATAATGCTGGATGCCACGCTTTTACAGTACGCGCTTCACCTCGAAGGGCACGAGACCTCAGAAATCACTTTCGGCAGCAACCTGATGCACCCGCAGGATGCGGTAGATATTGGCAAATCGAACAAAATGTTCAAAATAATCCGTGGTGGAACGGCGCGTGAAATTTTTACCAATTCGTTGAATGTCAGCGAATATATGCGTTACACGATTACCGAAAAACATCAATCGACCTGGATTGCACAGCGCAACGGGCGCACCAAAGACGGCAAGGACAAAACGGAAGTTGCCGTGCTGAAAATGTTCGCGATGAGCAGCAAAAAGCCCTTTGCCGAAAACTTGGGCGAATTGAACATCGCGCCAATCGCTGTTTCCTACGAATACGAGCCGTGCGATTTCCTCAAAACCCGCGAACTTTACATTTCCCGCCGCCAAACTTATGTCAAACAGGCGGGCGAGGATTTGCACAGCATTTTGCACGGAATTTTGCAGTTCAAGGGAGGCACGCACTACACTTTTTGCGATGTTATCACCGAAAAAGAACTCGAAGAATGTGCCTTATTGCCTCACGCAGAGCGATTTAAACGTTTGGCAGAAATCATCGACCAGCGAATTTATGCCGGATATAAATTGTGGAAAACAAACTATATCGCGCACGATTTGCGCGGGCAAAAAGCGGAGTTTTCGGACAAATATTCGCCTGACGAAAAACAAAAGTTTATCGACTATATGAATGGCGGGTTAGCCACCCTCGAAGGCGAGAAGGACGATTTGCGCGAAATTTTTCTGGGGATTTATGCAAATCCGGTGGATACAAAAAAATGATGATGAGAAAACGCTGCATATTATTTCTGCTGTTGTCGGGCTTGTTTATTCCGTTGATTTTAGCTCAAAACCTTTCAAAAACAGACAGCTTTCCTGCTCAACTCGATAAGGAACAGTCGCTTCCGGAAGTGGTGGTGAAACCCAAACGACAAAAATATTCGCGCAAGGGTAATCTTGCCGTAGAGATTATTCGTCAAGCGATCAAGCACAAAAACGAGAATCGCCTCGAAAACAAAGACCGTTACGCCGTAGAAGTGTATGAAAAATTGCTGCTGTCGATGGATAAATTTTCACCCGACGCCAAAGACAATTTTTTGGTAAGGACTTTCCCTTCAGCAAAACAGTATGTGGATACTTCCGATTTCAGTCATCAGCCGGTATTGCTTGTTTCTTTGCGGGAAAAAGTGTATCGAAAATATTATCAAAAAAATCCTGAAACACATAAAAATCAACTGATTGCACAGCGTCATACAGGGATAGATAAAACCTTCGACGAAAACGAAAACCTGACTTCCAACCTCGAAGAAATATTCAAAGGCGTGAATATTTTCGACAACGATATTACGATTTTGCTGAATCGAATTGTCAGTCCGCTATCCACGCCACTTGCCGTTTTATATTACGAATATTATATACAGGACACGATAGAGATCGACGGCAAACACTATGTCAATATTTCATACGTTCCTGCAAACCGTCAGAGCTATGGTTTTGTAGGGGAATTGCAGATTGCGCTCGACGGTACCTATTCCGTTTCGCGGGCGATGCTGACCGTTTCGCGGAACATCAATCTGAACTGGGTGGAAAAGATGCGTATCGAACAGGTGTTTCAGCCCTCGCCGGACGGGACACAAATGATGGTCAGCGAAGATATTTTTGCCGATTTTAGTCCGTTCAACGGCGCGATGCCGCTGCAAGCGCATCTGTCGCACAGTTTTCGCGATTATAATTTCGACAGCGACCTGCCTGAAAATGATTCGCAGTCTTTGACGGACGCCGCTGATTGGCAGCAACTTCGGCACACGCCTTTGCCAAACAACGAAGCGCGGATCGACAGTATGATGCTCGAATTGAAAGCAAGTCGCCGCTATCGCCGCATCAACAAACTGTTTGAAATTATAATTTCCGGTTATGTTCCTACCCGCTTTGACAAGAGCAAAAGCCGCTTCGATTTTGGAACGATCAGTACGACATTTAGTTCCAATACATTAGAAGGAGCGCGTTTCAGGCTGGGCGGCATGACGACCGCCAAACTGCATCCGCATTGGTTTGTGAGCGGTTACGCCGCCTACGGCTTGCGCGATGAGAAATGGAAATATCAGGGGCAGATCGTTTACAGTTTCGAGCCGCGCAAACTGCATCCGCAGGAGCGACCGGTGCATAATTTGAGTGCGACCTTGCGTTACGATGTTTATGTGCCGGGCGGAAATTCGTCGTTTGCCGATGGCGATAACGTCTTTAATTCGCTGAAAACCGGTATTCGGGAAACGCAAATGCAATACATCCGCAAGGCGGAAATCCGCTACGAAAAAGAGTTTGACAACAATTTCTCGTTCAATATCTTTCTGAAAAATGAGCGTAATTGGGCGGCAGGAAATTTGTATTATCTTCAATATCAAGATGATGGAAGTTTGTTGGCGTTGTCCGATTATTCGACTTCGACGGCGGGGCTGCAACTTCGTTATGCGCCGGGTGAAAAACTTTTCAGTACGCGCAAAGGCAAAAATGCGGCAACTAATTTGGCAAAAGATGCGCCGATCTTCACGCTGTCGCATCAAAGCAGTTTCAAAAATCTTTTGGGCAGCGATTTTTCGTACAATTATACCGAATTGAGGGCGGAAAAACGACTCTGGCTCTCCTCTTTCGGGCATATCGACCTGATAGCGAAAGCCGGAAAAATTTGGGACAAAGCGCCATTTCCGATGCTGTATTTTCCGATTACCAATCAGTCACTTTTCATTCAGTCGGAAACATTTATGATGATGCGGGCAATGGAATTTATTGCCGACGAATACGCGGCGGTTCATGCTACCTATTTCCTGAAAGGCTGGATTCTGAACCGACTTCCGGTGATTAACCTGCTGAAATTGAGGGAGGTAGTATCGTTCCATGCGATTTGCGGACATTTGACGGATAAAAACAATCCGGCAATTTCACCGCTTGGGCTGTTTCAGTTGCCAACCGACACCCGATTGTTCGGACAGGCGCCTTATATGGAGGCAAGCGTCGGTTTGGACAATATTTTCAAGATTTTGCGCATTGATTATGTACGTCGGCTGAACTATCGCTCCGCCCCTGATATTCGCAAACACGGATTCAGGTTGGCGTTTCGGTTTACGTTTTGAATGCAAATCAAAATAAAATCAAAGTTTGGACGGTGGCTGATGTCGAATTTTCGTTCAAACAGGTCGAAAAATCCGACTAACTCCCTTTTTTTGCCAAATAACAGACTTTTATTTATTGTATTTTTTAGTAGTTTTGCATCTTCAACATAAACAGTTAAGCACAACAGTGATTATTTCGATTAAAACAGACTAAAAAATGAAAAACGCAATTTTTCTTTTGCTCATCATTCTTCCGCTTTTTGTGCGGGCGCAGGACGTGAATCCGGTGCAGATTCTATCCACAGTCAACGGTTTGCCGACCAATGAAGTCAGGCAGGTCTATCAGGACAGCGAAGGATACATCTGGATTGCCACCCGCAACGGATTGTGCCGCTACGACGGCTACGAGGTAAAAACTTACAAATCCAACCTATATACTCCCGACTTGCTTTCAAATAATAGGCTGACCGCTGTTGCTGAAGACAGCAATAACCGTATCTGGATAGGCACCGACAAAGGCTTGAATGTCTTGGACAAAACAACCGGAAAAATCAGTCAGATACCTCCGGATAAACTGTCAAACGACCAAATTCAGGTGATTCTCGCCACTAAAAACAATACGGTATGGATTGGCACGAGCAACGGTCTGTATCAGTATGTAATAGAGAACGATACATTTATTTATTTCAACAATGCAAGCACCAATTACCGTTTGCGGGGCAACGACATCAAAACGCTGCTCGAAGATGACAAAGGAAATATCTGGATAGGAACATGGAACGAAGGCATCACCCGCTACGATCCTGCCAATGGCATTTTTTATCCATATCCGCGTATTAATCCACGCAATTCCGCACACTGTCTTTTTCAGGACAATCAACAAACGATTTGGGTGGGCAGTTGGGGATACGGATTGTTTCGCTTGGAAAATCCATACGACACCGAAAATGTGAAATACATCAATTACAGTCACGACAAGAACCGTCAGGGAAGTCTGATCGACAACCTTGTTTATAGCATTTCGCAGGATTTGAATACAAATTACATCTGGATTGGCACCCGCAACGGATTGAGCATCCTGAAAGACAAAGCAAATCCCTATTCCTGCACCAATGTCATATCCGAACAGAACAATATCTCTTTTAATGAACTCAATTCCATCATCCGCGACCGATCGGGGCTGATGTGGCTCGGTACTTTGGGTAGCGGCATTTATGCTGTTAATACCGCGCCACCGACGTTTCATCTGAACGCTTTGAACAATATCAAAAAACAGATCGGCAGCGCTTCGGTACGCAGTATTTATGTGGACGCCAACCGCGTGGTATGGCTGGGAATCGGGAGTTACGGATTGGTTTCATACCATCCGGAGAAAGACCAATATACTTTGTACAACAACAACACGGATACGGGCAACTTAAACATCAATGGCACCATCAATTCCATTATCAAGGTGGGTAATGAATATTGGTTCGGCACTTATGGGATGGGAATATTTGTCTATAATCCGGCAGTGTCAGGAAAAAAAGTGCGGGTAATAAAACGCGAAACGGACAAATGGTTGAGCGACGACTGTGTTTTCGCAATGAAAGAAGACAGCAACCACAAAATATGGATCGGTACCCGGATTGGCATCTGCGTCTATGACCCTGCCACTGCTACGGGCGTCTCCTATCCTACACTCGGACAAAAAACCAACGGCACAAATTATGTCGTTTCGTGCATTGCAGAGGGCAATAATAATACCATGTGGCTGACTGTCGGCGAAAAGGGGGTGATTCGGGCGAAAAAAGACGCCACGTCATCGAAAATCACCGGATTTCATCGTTATTCATCTGAAAACAAACAAATTGACGACTATTATATTCGTTATATTTACAGCGACAGCAAAGGGAATGTCTGGGCAGGTTCCGATGGGGGCGGCTTGAGTTGTTACGATGCAACAAAAGATGTTTTCGTGAGCGTGCAGGAACGATACAATATTCCCGGCGACGTCGTCAGCAATATAACCGAAGATTTGCAGGGCAATTTGTGGATGGCAACCAATGCCGGTTTGGTGATGCTCAAAGACGGGTTGATGCGCCAATATACCGTGTCGGATGGCTTGCAGGACAATTCGTTCAATTCGCAAGCCCTGTTTCGGACGCCCGACGGCGAATTGTTTTTCGGCGGGCACAAGGGTTATAACTACTTTTATCCCAACCTGTTAGACAATAAACACACAACGCCGTCCATCGTGATTACCGACATCAAAATTTTTAACCAATCACTTGATAAAATCAACGGCAAACTGCGTAAAAAAATATCGACAAATGCGCCCGGATATGCCCAACGGATATGCTTGCCCTACAATTATAACAATTTCAGCATTGAATTTTCGTCGCTGCATTATAGAAATCCGATGCAAAGTCAGTATGCCTACCTGCTGAATAATTTTGACAAAGAATGGCAATATACCGACGCCAACAAGCGCTATGCCACCTACAACAATCTGGCGCACGGCACCTATCAGTTCTATCTTAAATCCTTGAATACCAATGGCGTTTGGGACGAATACGGCGCTTTGGAAATCGAAATTTTGCCACCTTTCTGGCTGACGTGGTGGGCATACCTTCTCTATTGTCTCATCATCGGATCCATAGTTTGGCTTATCGTTAAAAGTTTCAGGAATAAACTGCTGATAAACAATACGATACATATTAAAAATATGGAACAGCAGAAGATTGAAGAACTCAACAATGCCAAACTTCAATTTTTCACCAATGTTACGCACGAATTTCTGACGCCGCTCACCATTTTATCGGCTTCGGTGGACGAATTGAAGATGATTTCCCCCGAAAATGACTCTTATTACGAAATAATGGGCAGCAATATTAACCGCTTAATCAGGCTGTTGCAACAGATTTTGGAATTTCGTAAGGCGGAAACCGGCAACCTGAAATTGGTGGTTTCCAAAGAGGATATCGCCGCGTTTGTCAAAAATTGTGTGGACAATTTCTATCCGATAATGAAGCGACACAAAATCCATTTATCCCTTGTCTGTGATCCGGAAAACATTCCTGCCTATTTCGACCGCGATAAACTGGACAAAATTCTCTTCAATTTACTGTCCAATGCCTCGAAATACAACAAATCGGGCGGCTTTGTGCTGGTCAATCTGAACTACGACGGCGCTACGACCGACCGTGTCTGTATATCCGTCAAAGACAACGGCGACGGCATCAAGCAGTCGGAACTCAAAGGCTTGTTTAAACGCTTTTACGAAGGCAATTATCGGCGATTCAACACGATTGGCACCGGTATCGGCTTGTCGCTGACCAAAGATTTGGTCGAACTGCACAAGGGCGAAATTTCGGTTGAGAGCGAAGAAGGCGCAGGTACTACGTTTTTCGTCAAAATCCCGATCACACGCGAGGCATTTGATGAATCGGAAGTGGATGAATATACCTATACGGTAGAAAAAAATGTGCTTGCCGACACCGACGACATCGATGATGAACTGCCCGCCGCACCCAAAGATTATTCCCTCTTGCTGATTGAAGACAACGCCGAACTCTTGAAAGTGATGGTGAAACTTTTGCAGCGCGAATACAATATTTTTACGGCGACCAACGGCAGGGAAGGCATCGAAATTTTGGAAACAGAAGACATCGACCTCACCGTTTCCGATGTGATGATGCCGATAATGGACGGCATCGAATTTTGCAAATATGTCAAAAACAAAGTCGAAATATCGCACGTTCCGATTTTGCTTTTGACCGCCAAGAACAAGGAAGAAGACCGCATCGAAGCCTACGATTCGGGCGCAGACGGTTTCATATCCAAACCCTTCAATTTGAGCGTCTTCCATGCCAAAATTAAGAACCTCTTGAAAGCCAAAGAACGGAAAGCCAAAGCCTTCAAAAAGCAGATCGTTTTTGAAGTCGATTCGCTGAATTACACCAGCATTGACGAAGAATTTTTGACAAAAGCAATGAACTGTGTCCGCGAGCATATCGACAATGCGGATTTCGACCAGCAGCAATTTGCCGACTTGTTGAGGGTGAGCAAATCGGCGCTCTACAAAAAACTGAAATCGCTCACCGGTCTGAACACCTCGTCGTTCATCCGCAATATCCGCTTGAAAACCGCCTGCAAAGTGATCGAGGAGAAAAAAACCGTCCGCATTTCAGACCTCGCTTATGCCGTCGGATTCAACGATCCCAAATATTTCAGTTCCTGCTTCAAAAAAGAATTTGGGATGATTCCGTCGGAATATTCCGATAAAATTTTGCAGGATACGGAAAATTTCTCCAATAGTGATAATGCTAATGATTAGTGCGGTGGTCGATTTTCCGTTCATTCTTTTCTCTAACTTCCGCTGTCATTAAAATTCGCCCTTTTTTCGTGATAATTCAACCTGCTTTGCCTTTAAAGTTTTCACCTTTGCAGAAATTATTTTCAAATTTCAAATCAATTTAATTATTTCATCATGAAAAAGGTTACTTATTTTTCGTTATTTTTGATTTGCAGCCTTGTGTTTAATATGCAGGCGCAAGTTACCGTTCCCGAAGAAGGAACGATTTACAACATTAAACATGTTGCATCTGCGCGATACTTGACGCGCTCGTTGGGAAGTGATCCCCCCGTAATTCAAACGGCAGATCTTTCCGCTAACCAAAAGTTCCAGTTTAAGCCGGTGGCAGGCGTGGACGATACCTATCAAATCATGTGTGTCGGTACGGATGAATATCTGTCGCGTTTAGATGCCGGAAACTCATGGACAATGAATTGGGTTGCTGATCCCAACAGCGCGAGCAGCTGGCCATCAAGTACTATTAGCGACAAAACCCAAAATGCACAATGGAAAATTGTAGCGGGTGACGGTTACGTTCTTTTTCTCGGTGTTGCCGGAAATGGTTATGTCGGTACTGACGCAACGTCCGACGGCGCTGTTACTTATGCCAACAAGAGCGCAACGGAAGAAAGATCCCAATGGATTATTTCCGTAGCCACAGGCACAGTGGATAAAGAGCCGCTGCAAATTGCCTACGACGAGGCAAAAGCCCTGTACGACAACACTTCGGAAGGAACCGGATCAAATCAGTATCCTGCCGACAAACGCGCAGCGCTTGCCGACGAACTCGACTATTCTTTGGAAATTTTGGAGGATGCCGGTGCAAGTCAAGCGGATGTTAACGATGCTTTGAGCACCTTGTCCACCGCTCTTTCCGAATACCGCGCATCGGTTTATCCTTTTCAGCCTTCCACTACGGAGCCTTATTATATCCAACATTCGAGCGGATTCTATTCGACCGGCAACACAATAGCTGCCGCCACCTATGCTGCCGATCAGCAGTTTACCTTTGCTTCGGTAGGGAACGACTATTATAACATAAAGAACAGTGCAGGAGAATATCTGACACGCAGTAGCGATAACGGTTACAGTTTAAGTTGGGGAACAGACGGAACTATTGCCCAAACACAGTATATCATCAAAAGCACCGGAACAGGATATTACACCATTCGTTGTATTGGTTTGGGCGGCGAGAAAACAGAGGAATATTCGTTTATGGGAACAGATGCAAACACTGCGGGTAGCGGCGTTTATATCGACAAAAACGGTAAAGACGGTAAACATTACTGGAAAATTGTTCCGGTGGGTGATGTTGGACTTGTAACCACCGCGCTTGAAGCGGCTGTTGCCAAAGTAGAAGAATTTTTGCAGTATGCCATTCGCGGTGAAGGCGCCGACCAGTATCCGGCTACCGAATACGATGCGCTGACTGCTGCCAAAACTGCCGCAGTAGATGCCATTTCTAATGCCACCACACAGACACAGGTAAGCGATGCCACGATTGCCTTGAACAACGCTTTGGCTGCTTGTATTGCAGCCGTAAAACCGCTTGCTCCCAATACATCGGAAGTTTATAATATTATCCACTATGGCGGATATTACTTAAATGCAGTTGATTTTTCGGCTTATGAAGAAGGTGCAAGCAAAGCCAATGCTTTAACCATTACAGGAAAAAGTGAAACTGACAATCAAAAAATCACATTTGCCGCAGTAGAAGATACCATTTACCAAATTAAAATAGCATCGGTTGCCGATTCTTTGCTGACGCGCTGCACCGATCCCGCTTCCGACGACTACAAGCTGATTTGGAGCGGCGATGCAACTTCACCCTACACGCAGTTTGTAATCAAACGGGTAGGCGTTCAGGATTATTACACTATCAAATGTACGACAGCAGGTCCGACACGCTCAGCATCCTGTCTTGGAACCGACGACGCCAACAACAACACCGGAGTATATATTGACAAATCCGGAACAAGCACCAATCACTATTGGAGAATTGTGAAAGCCGGCGAAGGAGAAGGTATTAAAAGCACACTCAAAACGAATCTTGCGGTCTGTTCCGGCAATGGCGTCTTGCAGGTGGCGCATCTTGAAGGAAAAAATAAAATCTCGGTTTACAGCCTAACCGGACAATTGATTTTCACTCAAATCGGCGTAACCGGTCAATTCACTAAATCGCTTCCGCAAGGAATGTATGTGATTGTAGTGGATGGCGCAACGCAATTCAGAGGGAAAGCAGTTGTAAGGTAAAATCGGTAAATTTTAAACTTTCCAAGTTTTCAAAACTTGGAAAGTTTTTTTTACTTTTTATTTTTTTTACTTCAATCTTTAATTTTAAAAATGAAAAACCCAAAATTTATTTTTCAATCAATACTGTGTCTGACACTATTATTTTTGCCGGCAATTCTTTTTGCGCAGCAAACCGTGAATGTGTCGGGAACAGTTACCGACGAAACCGGCGAAACCTTGATTGGCGCTACTGTCCTGATCAAGGGAACAAAAAACGGCACGGTTACGGATATGGACGGTAAATATAAACTTATCTGCCCTGCCAATGCTACGCTGGTAGTTACTTATATCGGTTATAATGAACTGGAAGTCGCAGTGAAAGGACGTCCGGTAGTCGATATTCAGATGGCGTCTAATTCGCAGCAACTCTCGGAAGTCGTTGTTCAGGTCGCTTACGGTTCGCAGAAAAAAGTAACGATTACCGGTGCGGTCAGCGTGATCGGTGGCGACGATTTAGTGAAGATGCCGGTCGCCAACGTTGGAAATATGCTTTCCGGCTCCGTACCGGGTATTTCTACGATATCGTATTCGGGGCAACCGGGAGCCGACAACCCGGATGTTTTCATCAGAGGCGTATCTACTTTCAATGAAGATGCGTCGAAGCCTTTGTTTTTGATAGACGGTGTAGAGCGCGATTTTTTCCAGCTCGACCCCAACGAAATCGAAAGCATCACGATCTTGAAAGACGCTTCGGTAACGGCTGTTTACGGGATTCGTGGCGCTAATGGCGTGATTTTGGTAACCACCAAACGCGGCGTCGAAGGCAAGGCGAAAATCAGTGCATCGGTCTCTTACGGCGTGCAGCAGGCAAGCCGTCTGCTCGATTTTGCCAACGCTTACGAATATGCCATTTACAAAGACGAACAGAATTATAACGATTACGGAACTTATCTTTTCCGTCAGGGCGCAAGCATAGCCGACGACTTGGCAGACCCTTCGACGCCTCTGTATCAGATTAAAAATCACACCAATCCGCTGATATATTCCGATACCGACTGGATGAAGATGCTTTTAGTGAAGTATGCCCCGCAAACGATTTCCAATGTGAATGTTTCGGGCGGCACTAAAAAAGTTCGCTACTTTACCTCTATCGGATTTCTCACTCAAGACGGTATTTTTAAAAATTTTGACAACAGTTACAACCAGAATTTTTATTATAACCGCTACAATTACCGCACCAATTTGGACGTCGATTTTACCGAAACATCCACCTTGTCGCTGAATCTCGGTGGACGCCTCGAAGAGCGCAACCGTCCTATTTCCGATGAAGACCAGACGCAATTGTTCCGCAAAATGTATTGGGCAAATCCGCTATCGGGATCAGGTATTGTGGATGGAAAATGGATTAAAGCAAACGAGAATTATACAAAAATAGGGGGCAGCGACGGATTAAGTCCTTATTACGGAAAAGGCTTTCATTACGAAATCGAAAACGTACTCAATATAGACCTTGCATACAAACAGGATCTGAAAATGCTTACGCCCGGATTGAAATTCAACCTGAAGGGCGCATACAATAGCGGAAACGTTCAGACGAAAGAACGCACTACATCCATCGAATATTACGTTCCGACCAAGATGTCGGATATGACGTGGCTCGAACAGACGCCGGAACAGGCTGACGACTTAGTACTTGTCCAGAACGGGACGCGCGGCACCTTGAGTTACTCGGAAGGCAGCAGCGCTTGGCGCAACTGGTATATCGAAGCGGGTTTGAATTATGATAAGGTATTCACCATCAACGACCAAAAACACGACATCAACGCACTCTTGCTTGCCAATCAGACTGTGAAATATTATCCGTCGGGAAATTATCCCGGAATTACCAACAGTTATGCCGGATTGGTAGGGCGCATCATCTATAATTATAATTCAAAATATCTTGCCGATTTCAGTCTGGGCTGGAACGGATCCGAAAATTTTGAATCCGAACACCGTTATGGAATTTTTCCCGCCGGTTCTGCCGGATGGATACTTTCCGAAGAAAAATTTTGGGGCGAACACAATCCGTTTTCCTACTTTAAAGTCAGAGCATCGTTTGGGGTGGTGGGCAACGACCGTGTCTCGTCGAGCGACCGCTTCCTGTATTTGCCGGATACATGGATTAAATACAGCGGCGACCGAAATTCGAGCAATACCGGTTACACCTATAATTTCGGAACCGGCAGCACCTTCCAACCCGGCGCCGGTGAAGACCTTCTCGGCAATCCGATCGTTACTTGGGAAAAAGCCTACAAGCAGGATTATGGCGTTGATTTTAATCTGCTCGATACCCGTTTGCAGTTCACTCTCGACTATTATTATGAAAAGCGGGAAGATATACTTGCGACAGCCACGTCTGCGCCGATTATAAACGGTATGAGTTTGCCGAAACTGAATCTGGGAATAATGCGCAATCAGGGCGTAGAGTTCGAAGCAAAATATAACAATAAAATCGGCGACATTGACTATGGTATCAAATTCAATGCGGCATATACGAAAAACACGATCGTTTATATGGATGAAGTGCTTTCTCCTTATGCCTACGCCAATCAGACAGGACATTCGTGGGGACAAAATTTCGGATTAAAAGTGCTGGGTTTCTATGATGCTTCCGACGGGAGTGTCTGGTGGAACGGCAAAAAAGTGGACGACGGATCGTCGATAGTCTCGCAATCCGGTTACGAATTGCAATCGGGCGACGTGGTCTATAAAGACTTAAACGGCGACGGCGAGATTACTTTAGACGACTATACCGCTATTGGCTATCCGAATTATCCGCTCTTGACCGGCGGTTTGACCTTGGAACTGAAATGGAAAGGTATTGACGTAAGCCTTTTGTTTACAGGAGCTACCCTCACTTCGCGACTGTTGAAGACAACATTCCGCGAACCGCTCGACGAAACCGGCGACCGCGCATTGTTGCAGTATCAATACGACTATCGTTGGACTTCCTCCGAAACGACAACCGAGAATACGCTTCCCCGCGCTTCGGTCAAAAGCCGTTCAAACAATTATTCGTGGGATTCGGAACTCTACATTCGAGACGCTTCGTATCTGCGCCTGAAAAATATCCAAATAGGATACAATTTCAATACGCCTTTTATGAAAACACTGGGAATGAAGCAGTTGCGAGTATATATGACAGGGTATAACATTTTTACATTGGACAAACTGAAAGTCTATGACCCGGAAATGTACACCGCTAACCGCGACCCCGATTATCCGGTGATGAGAATTTTGAATTTTGGTCTTAACGTTACATTTTAAAAATCATGAAAAGTAAATTATTAAACTATATTTGTCCGGTTTTCTTATTTCTATGCATCTGTTCCGCTTGCGTGGAAGATATTGAATTGGGCGATGCATCGATGCAAGAACCCGACATTTCGCAACAAGTCGTTTTGGATTCGCTGTTTTCCAATAAAATCGATGCGCAACGGGTTTTGACAAGCGCCTATGCGCAACTCTGGTACGGTCTGCCCTGGTATTGGAACGAACGCGGTCAAAAAATGAATATGGGCGTGCTTGAAGCGCTGGGCGACAACTACCAGAGTTATCTCTCGTGGGATAACTTGAATCGCGCTTATTATACCGGAAATATGGACTCCGGAAAAGAAGGAGCACATTCAAAATACTGGTATGGGACAAGCAGCACCAACGATCCCAACGCTGCCGAAGGACAGTGGGTGGGGATACGCCGCGCCTACGTTTTTCTCGAAAATGTGGATCGCGTTCCCGACTATACCGAAGAAGAAAAACAGCGTGTGAAAGGCGAAGCCAAAATGGTGATTGCCTGCTTACATGCCGATATGTTCCGTCATTTTGGCGGATTATGCTGCGTGGACAGGGCTTACGACCCCAACGAAGATTTGAAAGTAGAACGAAAATCGGTCAAGGAAACGGTGAAATTTATCACCGACCTTTGCGATTCTGCCTACAAGGTTTTGCCTTGGGTCTTGCCCGCAAGCGAAGTCTCAACTTGGGATGGACGTTTTACGGGATCTGCCGCGCTGGGTTTGAAAATTCGTGTATTGCTCTTTGCTGCCAGTCCGCTCTTCAATGCCGACAAGCCTTATCGTCCGGCGTCCGAAGAGGATGAATCGGTACGGAAACATCAGGTTTGGACAGGCGGTTACGACCCCTCGATGTGGCAGGATGTGGTTGATGCTTGCGAACTGTTTTTCCGGCGTCAGCAGGAAGAAGGCGGAGTTCCGGCGCTTACTACTACAGGCGCCGACTATAAAACCATTTTCCGCAATGCTTATTTTCAGCGTGCCGGCAACGGCGGCGAGTCTTTGATCTCAACCCGCATACGCACCAACGGCGGAAGTTACAGCCAGTGGGATTACTATTATTATCAAGCCAACGGATACGGTATTACCAATGCTACGCTGGAATATACCGATATGTTCCCGATGGCGGACGGAACGCCATTTGACGCAAGCGTTTGGGACAGGTATGAGGAAGGAGAGGCGCTTTTGACCGATGCAGGTAAGGATCCCTTTGTCGATCGCGACCCGCGCCTGTACGAAACCTGCGTCGTGAACGGAATGTCTTACCGCAGCCGCAAGGCGCAATGCTATATCGGCGGCTCGGAACGCGGGGAAAACGTAACCGGTTATCTTGACGGCAGTACCATAGACGTCGGCAGTGGCAACGGAACAGGAAATTTCTGTTCGGGAATAGGAAACTTCAAGTTTAATCTGGGTTCTACAAGTTCGGGCGGCTTGGTCGGACAAAGCAATATCCACTGGCCCTATCTGCGCTTGGCGGAAATTTATTTGAGCTATGCCGAAGCCTTGAATGAAGTCGGCAGAACAGACGATGCTTTTCAGTATGTGGACGCCATCCGCGACCGCGTAGGACTGCAAGGACTGCAAGCCTCCAACCTCGGTAAAGTATGGAATACAGACACATTTCGCGAAGAAGTATTGCGCGAGCGAGCCTGCGAATTTGGGCTGGAAGAAGTGCGTTTTTTCGACCTTATCCGCTGGAAACGCGAAGCCGACTTCCGCAAACGGCTGCACGGACTGCTCATCTACCGCATACTGAACCAATACAATCAGGAAATCGGTTACAGTTATCAAAAAGTAGCCTTGCAAAAACGTTACATTCAGGATACCGACGAAGGAAAAGTCAATTTCGATCCTAAATGGTATCTGTCGGCGTTCCCGCTTGACGAAGTGAGAAAAAATTATGGTTTAACTCAAAATCCGGGTTGGTAAAATGAAAAAGAACAATATAAAAATAGTTGCGCTGCTCGTGTCGCTCTTGTTTTCGACCTCATATTTCTATGCGCAAGACGCCGAGATAGACAATGATACTCTGGCTATTAAAACGCCTTCCGACAATCA
>JAISUM010000116.1 GCA_031272095.1 Candidatus Symbiothrix sp.
TTTCAATGCCAAGATCAAAGCGTTTAGAGCTTCTTTAAGAGGGGTGGTTGATATTAATTTCTTCCTTTTTAGATTGTCTATGATTTATGCTTAAACACATATTTTTGCCGGTGAGCCACAAAAACACAAACAAAATGGATAATTATTGCAGTTTTCAGATCGTACAACCGATAATCCACTACGGATTACATTTTTTGTTTCCTGCCGTTATTGCGCTGGCTTTCTTTCGTAAAGAATGGAAAAAGGCGTGGCTCATTATGGTTCTCACGATGTTGGTTGATTTAGACCATTTGTTAGCAAATCCGATTTTTGATCCCAATCGTTGCAGTATCAATTTTCATATTTTGCATACTTATTATGCAATGATTGCGTATGTTGCGTTACTGTTTTTCAAAAAAACACGAATTGTTAGCGTGGGTTTATTATTTCACATGTTCACTGATTATCAGGACTGTTTATGGTCAAGATATTTCTGTAATTGCTAAAAATCACTTTATTATTAATTATAAATTGTAAAAATCATGTACAAAAAAAGTTTTTTATCCGTCGTCCTTTTTGGACTCTTGTTGGCATTTTCTGTGGGAAATGCAAGTGCGCAATCTTCAAATGAAGATAAGAAAATGGCAAAAATGATTCTTGAGTCTTTTTGTCAGGATTTCTACGGTTCCTGCTTTTCGGGCAGAAGTTATGTGGAGAACAGTTTGTATGTAACTCGCGTGGAAGATGCGAGTTTAAATCAAAAAAAAGTGTACGGTTTTCATTCGTACAAAGGCAGGTGGGGTACGCTGTATGAAGATTATGAATTTCAGGCGTATATAAAAATTACTCCCACGAGTATTACTATCAAATTTCACAAAAAATCTGCGCCGGATTTGTTTCATTCCGATTATTATTGGGAAACTTGTGAAAAAACGATTCATATAGATGATTAATCACTCAAACTATTAAAAATCAACATCATGGGAAGTTTTGGAGATGGTCTTGGCGAAGGCTGCGGCAAAGGAATCGGCTGCGTTTTCGGCGTAATCATTGCGATTGTTATCCTTATTGCAATATTTAGCTGATTGGACTCACACCCACCTCAACGCCCTTTCCAATTCATTGGTGCGTGAGCCTTTGATCAGGATGTGGTAGTCGGTGATGGGATGCGTTTGCAAATCGGAGATGAGTTCGTCTGTGGTCGAGAAAATTTTCCACGAGGAGGGCAGTGGGGTGATTTGAAAATTGCTGCCGACCAAATAGACACGGTCGAGCGCCATACGTTTGAGTTGTTCCGTCAGTTTTTGATGCTCGCTGTGGCTGTAAGTCCCCAACTCACGCATTTCGCCTAAAATCACCATTTTAGGAGGCGCTACTTGTTTGAAATTGTCCAAAGCAGCTGCCATGCTGCTCGGATTGGCATTGTAAGCATCTACGATCAGCTGATTTTTGCCGGTATTGATAGCTTGCGAGCGGTTGTTGGTTGGCGTATAGTCGTTCAAAGCCTGATTGATTTGCGTGGCGGGGACGCCAAAATATTGCCCGATGCAGATTGCCGCCAATACGTTTTCAAAATTATAGCCGCCGACTAATTTTGTGTTGACAATTCCGCCTCCCCATTGCAGCGACAGGCTCGGCGCGGTCGTAACGATTTTCCCCTCTACCAAAGCGCGGGGCGTGTTGCCGTAGAGTATCGTTTTTTGGAGTGTTGTCAACAAGGGCTGCAGGAGCGGATTGTCCCAATTACCGAAAATCGTTCCGCCGTTGTCGTTCAGGAAACGATACAATTCGGTCTTGGTTTGCAAGACGCCTTCCAATGAGCCAAAACCTTCCAAATGCGCTTTTCCGACGTTGGTGATCAAGCCGTAATCAGGTGCGGCGATGCGGCATAAAGTTGCAATTTCACCCGGATGATTGGCGCCCATTTCGATGACGGCAAAGTGGTGTTCGGGGCGAAGGCGCAAGAGGGTCAGCGGAACGCCGATATGATTGTTCAGGTTGCCTTGTGTATAAAGTGTCGGATATTGCGACGACAGCACGGCAGCAATCAACTCTTTGGTGGTCGTTTTGCCGTTGGTGCCGGTGATAGCGATCACTTTTGCCGACATGCGATGGCGGTGCAGGTTTGCCAAGTTTTGCAAAGTCTGCAAAACGTCGGCTACGCGGATAATCCGCTGATCGTTGGGCAGGTCGTTGCGGTCGCCTACTGCAAACGCAGCTCCGGCGTCTAATACCTGACGGATATAGTTGTTGCCGTCGAAATTTTCTCCTTTCAACGCGAAGAAAATCGCATTGGGCGGGCAGGTGCGGCTGTCGGTACTTACCGTCGGCTGTTGGAGAAACAGCTCATACAAGTCTTCGAGAATTTTTTGATCGGTTTTCATTTAACACATTCTTAATTTGTAATCCGCATACTCGAATTGTCGCAATATTTCCACCGAGCCATCTGTTTTCCGCAGGCAAATTGACGGATGTACAATCCCGTTGAACATTGTCGTTTTGACCATTGTATAATGTATCATATCCTCGAAAATGATGCGGTCGCCGATTTTCAATTCTTGGTCGAAAGACCATTCGCCGATGAAATCGCCACTCAAACACGAATTGCCGCCCAATCGATAAGTCGGTTTTCCGGCAATCGGAATTTGGCAGGCGCCACGCACCATCGGTTTGTAAGGCATTTCCAAGCAATCCGGCATGTGACAGGTGAACGACACATCCAAAATAGCCGTTTTGACGCCGTGATTGCCGACAATATCCACCACCGACGATTCCAAGACGCCGGTTTGCCATACAAAGGCGGCGCCGGGTTCCAGAATAATCTCCAAATTCGGATATTTTTTTTTGAAATGGAGCAGCAGGCGTATCAAATGTTCAACGTCGTAATCTTTTCGGGTGATCAGATGTCCGCCGCCCATATTCAGCCATTTAACTTGTTGTAATAGCGCGCCAAACTTTTTTTCGACGGCTTCCAATGTATGTTCCAAACTGTAGGAATCGGATTCGCAGAGCGTATGAAAATGCAAGCCTTCGACGCCCTCCGGCAATGTCGTCAAATCGGCGCAGACAATGCCCAAACGCGAACCGGGAGCCGCCGGATTGTAGAGCGCTGTTTCTACTTCCGAATATTCGGGATTAATACGCAAACCGCATGACACAGGATGTTGTGCCTGCAACACAGCCGGATAAAAGCGATGAAATTGTGCCAAAGAGTTGAACGTGATATGAGAACTGCAAGCGACAATCGTGTCGAAATCTTTTTCCGTATAAGCCGGTGCGTAGCTGTGTGCCAAACTGCCCATTTCTTCCACTGCCAACTGTGCCTCCCAAGGCGAGCTTGCTGTCGAACAGGAAATATATTCGCGGATGATCGGAAAGACTTTCCACATCGCAAATGCCTTGAAAGCGAGGATAATACGGACGCCCGCTCTTTGCTGTACCGACGCGATCAGTTCCAAATTGCGACGCAGTAGCGTTTCGTCCAACACATACGTCGGCGTGTTAATAGGATTCTTTTTCATTGGGAAAATCCCCCGATTTCACGTCTTGAATATAATGTTCCGCCGCGCCGCGAATCACTTCGTAGAGATTGGCATAGCGTCGTAAAAATCGGGGCGAGAACGCCGTATTGATGCCCAGCATATCGTGCATCACCAAGACTTGCCCATCGACATAGCCGCCTGCACCGATTCCGATCAGCGGGATCGCGAGTTCGGTGGCGACTTGTTTTCCGAGTTGCGCCGGAATTTTTTCCAACACGATACCGAAACAGCCCAAGTCTTCCAAGAGGTGTGCATCGCTCAACAGTTTGTCGGCTTCGGCTTTGTCTTGTGCGCGGACGGCATAGGTGCCGAATTTATTGATCGATTGCGGCGTCAGTCCGAGATGTCCCATAATCGGGATGCCGGCAGAGAGGATGCGCTCGACCGATTCGCGAATTTCGCGTCCGCCTTCCATTTTGACAGCGTCGGCGCCGGTTTCTTTCATAATACGAATTGCCGAGCAGACGGCTTCTTTGGAGTTGCCCTGATAGGAGCCGAAAGGCAAATCGACGACAACCAAAGCTCGTTTCACCGCTTTGCGCACGGCTTGTGCATACCAGATCATCTGATCTAAAGTAACCGGCAAGGTGGTCGTATGTCCTGCCATCACATTTCCGGCGGAGTCGCCTACTAATATTACGTCCATGCCGGCGCGGTCAATAATGGATGCCATCGAATAGTCGTAAGCCGTCAGCATGGATATTTTTTCGCCGCGCTGTTTCATTTCGAGCAGGCGTTGCGTGGTTACTTTTCTTTTTTCTTCCGTATAAGTGGACATGAAAACTATAAATTTTTAGTATTTCTTTGCAGCAGCTTTATTGGCATCTTCGATCATTTTTGCTCCCGGAACGATGTAAATTTCAACGCGGCGGTTCAAAGCCTGAACGCCTTTGGCATCTTCCTGCGCTACAGGTTGTGCCGATCCGAGACCTTCGGTGATCATTCGTTGGGGGGCAATATTTTTACTTTCCAAAAACGATTTGACCGAATCGGCGCGTTTTTGCGACAAGGGCAGATTGATTTTTTCGCCGCCCGAGCTGTCGGTATGTCCTTCGATTTTGATATCCGTTTCCGGAGTGTTGTTCAACGAATTGGCAAATTGGGTCAAGGTTCTTTGTGCATCCGCACTCAACGAGCTGGAATTGAGAGCGAACAGAATTCCCGAATCGAAAGTAACTTTGGTAATCATACCGTCGTTGATGCTTTCGACTTTGGCGGCTTCGAGTGCGGCAAGTTCTTTGCGTTGCTTGTCCATTTTGTTGCCGATGATAGCGCCTGCGCCCGCACCGACTACTGCGCCGATGCCTGCGCCCCATGCAGCGCCTTTTCCGCCATTGACCAAAGCGCCGACGCCTGCGCCGATAGCGGTACCGGCGGCGGCAACTATGCCTGTCATTTGCACTGTTTTACTGGCTCCGCATCCTGAAAACAGGAGCGCGAAACTTAATATCATGCTTGAAAATAAATTGATCTTTTTCATATTACATGATTTTTTAGTCGGGAATATCCAGCGTATCGGTGTAGGCGGATTCGGCTGCCAAGACCAACCGAATTTCGTCTTCGGTAAAAACGCCGATGCCGTCGCTTTTCGTCTGCTTGATGATATACTTTGTCAATTCCTGTTCCTCTTTGGCTTCGTCGTCATTGCTCAACCAGTCGAGATTGTCGTAGAAATCACAGATTGTATCCAAGATGTAATACAAATCATCGTCGGCAAATCGTTTTTTCAATTCCATCGGCAGATGGTTTTGAATAAACTTTACGGCATGTTCATCATCGTATTCAAACATAGCGCTATTGTTTTTTAGGGATTATACATTTTCGGGAGCGGCGTCGTTGTCTTCTTTCGGCGCTTCTTCTTCCGTTTCCGTAAGAAAATCGGTTTGTCCGACCGTTACCAAAATATTATACCACGTCATAATTTTTCGTATATCGGACGAATAGACGCGGTCTTGATCGAAATTGGGTAAAATCGTTACAAAATATTTTTTCAGATTGATCGGAGAAATAGATTTGTCAAAATCAATGACTTTCCCCTGTTCTTTCTCCCAAATATTTTTCAAAACGGTTTTCAACGGGAGGTCTTTGTTGTCGGTGGTGTATATTGCAATATCACTCAACGACACGACTTTTTCGTGCATATACACCGGAATCCGCTTACCGTCGGTGAGCGATTCGGCTATTAACAGGTTTTTCCCTTGGGAAATCAACTTGTAAAGTCCGGGCTTGCCGGATACTGATAATATTTTTTTCAACATAAGATAAATAATCTGTTTGCGGGGCAAAATTACATGAAAATTTTAAATTGACCAACAAAGCGCTAAAATATTTTCATTTCACAGATTTGCGGAATGATTGCTTGTTGGTTGTCGTTGATAAGAACATATTCGGATAAAAATGCTTTTTGTTCATCGGGGAGTTGGTGTCGGATGCGTTGCAGAATGGTTTCGCGGTCTAATCCGTCGCGTTTGCGGACGCGCTCAATACGCAGTTCCAAAGGTGCGGTAACGAGCAAAATTTGATCGACAAGCAGGTGAAATCCCGATTCAAACAAAATGGCAGATTCGATACCTGTCCATGCTTTGTCGGCGTGTTGGGTTTTCCAGTCTTCAAAATGTTTTTGCACTTCGGGATGGATCACTGAATTGACAAACTTCATATCTTCCTTGCGGTTGAAAATCAGCGTGGCAAGCATGGGACGGTTTAAGACGCCGGTTTGATAGAGTTCGTCGCCGTAGCGTGCGGTCAGTTGTCGGCGGATGACGGGGGAAAAATTGCTGAGTTGTGCGCCGACGATATCGGTATTATAGACCGGCATGCCATTGATTTTGAGCAATTGGGAAACGGTCGATTTGCCGCTTCCCATTCCTCCGGTGATGCCTAAAACTTTCATTTTCTGGCATCGCTTGCGGCTGCAAAAACGGCGGTCTTTTCGACTTTGATTTTGACGCCGTCGGCAATTTCCACGACATAATCGGTGTCGTTGATTTCTTTCAACTTACCATGTATGCCACCTGACGTAACTACGCGGTCGCCGGTCGTTAAAGCGTTGCGTTGTTTTTCGATTTCTTTTTGTTTCTTCTGTTGGGGACGAATCATAAAAAAATACATGATGGCAAACAATACCACCATCATCGCAATGCCACTGAACATGCTACCCCCTTGTTGTCCGGTAGCTTCTGCTTGTAATAAAATACTTAAAACCATAACTTAAAAATTTATTGATTAATGAATACTCTGAAAATATTTATCCTTTGAATAATTTGCCTTCTGCTCGCAGATCTGCAATGATGCGGTCGAGGATGCCGTTGATAAAGCCGGAGCTTTGCGGCGTACTGTATAGCTTTGCCAATTCGATATATTCGTTGAGCGACACGCTGATTGGAATGCTTTGGCAGTGTTTGATTTCCGTCAGCGCGAGTTGCATAACGTAGAGATCCATTGCGGCGATGCGTTCGATGTCCCAGTTGGCAATGTAGCGATTGATCAGTTCGAGGTGGGCGTCGTATTCCAAAATGGTTTTACGTAGCAGCAGCAGGGCATATTCGCGGTCGGCTTCGTTGTCGAACATTGGCAAAATTGCCTGATTGTTGTCGCCGGTTTCTTCAAAACGGTTGATGGTTTTTTGCACGAAAGAGAGGATGATTTCCACGTCGCTGCTCCAGAAGATCTGTTTATCTTCAAGGATTTCGGGCAACTGTTCGTTTTCGGCGATGATCCATTTGTAGATCTTCCGCCAGAAATCGCGGTCGGCTTCGTAGGTATCAGGCGTTCGCAAATATTCTTGGTGAAAATCAGAGTCGATGATGTCTGACCTCAATTTTTTCAGGAACATGCGGTCGGTATCGTCCCAAATACTGCCGTTTTTTTCGGCAAATCGGCACAAGGTTTCGTTAGCGAATAATTGTTCTGCCAAGCGGTTATGGGCAAAACGCAGATTGGGATTTCGGTCTTCTTCCGTAAAAAGAAATTTGTATTTTAAAGACTCTACTCTTTTCTGTTCCATATCGGTCAAGACGCCGACGAGCAGCAAGAGATGAAGATACAAGTCATACGTTTTTTCAAGGTTACGCATCAACTCTTTTTCCGCATTCGGCAGACTTGTGTTCTGTGTCTGGAAAAAAGCGTACAATGTTTGCAAAACTTTGCTGCGAATCAAATCACGATTAATCATTTAAGCTATCTAATTTCATAATTTGGCTGCAAAGGTAAGCATTTTTTTTGTCTGAACTGTGATTTTCGTATGATTTTTTTCTCCGAACCGTCATTTTTACCGGTAGTATCACCGTTAAGGGGAAAAAAATGCTTACCTTTGCAGCCAAATTAAAGAATCATGGGCAAAATAGTAGCAATTGTCGGACGACCAAACGTGGGCAAATCCACCTTGTTCAACCGCTTGACACAGAGCCGTCAAGCCATTGTAGATGAAACGGCGGGGACTACTCGCGACCGTCAGTATGGCAAAACCGAATGGCTCGGTAACGAATTTTCAATCATCGACACCGGCGGTTGGGTGGTCAATTCGGAAGACGTTTTTGAAGAAGAAATCAATAAACAGGTGCAAATCGCTATCGAAGAGGCGGATGTCATCCTGTTTATGGTTGATGTGCTGACCGGCATCACCGATTTGGATCAGCAAGTCGCCGGAATGTTGCGCCGCAGCAAAAAACCGGTGGTTCTGGTTTCCAACAAGGCGGATACTTTCGACCTGCACCCGCAATCGGCTGAATTTTACGCTTTGGGATTGGGCGATCCTTACAGTATTTCTGCCGCAAACGGTACCGGCACCGGCGAACTGTTAGACTTGATCATCGAAAAACTGAATCTAAGCCTCGACACCCATGCCGAAGAAGACCTGACGGAACCCGACGTGCCGAAAATCGCCATCGTGGGGCGTCCCAATGCAGGAAAATCGTCAATCATCAATGCTTTCATCGGCGAAGAACGCAACATCGTAACCGATATCGCCGGCACTACTCGCGACTCGATTTACACGCTCTACGACAAATTCGGATTGCGATTTTATTTGGTCGATACCGCAGGCATCCGCAAAAAAGGCAAAGTGGTGGAAGATTTGGAATATTACGCCGTCATTCGTGCCATTCGTGCCATCGAAAACGCCGATGTGTGCGTGCTGATGCTCGACGCAACACGCGGCATCGAATCGCAGGATATGAACATCTTTTCGCTGATTCAAAAAAATAAAAAAGGCATTGTGATCGTCGTCAATAAGTGGGATTTGGTCGAAAATAAAAACACACAAGTGATCAAAACCTTTGAAAATGCGATCAGAGAACGTACTGCCCCGCTGACCGATATCCCGATTATTTTTGCGTCGGCACAGAACAAACAACGTATTTACAAGATTTTGGAAACCGCAAAAGAAGTCTATGACATTCGCAAAACCAAGATTCCGACGCACCAATTAAACGAAATATTGTTGCCGATTATCGAAAATACGCCGCCACCTATGTATAAAGGTAAAGTAGTGAAGATCAAATATATAACGCAACTTCCCCATACGGCAATCCCAAGTTTTGTCTTTTTCTGCAACTTGCCGCAATGGATCAAAGAACCCTATAAACGTTTCCTTGAAAATCAAATTCGTAAACAATGGAACTTACAGGGAACACCGATCAATATTTTTATGCGAGAAAAATAAGAGATCCGGCGTCAAGCGTGGAATGACGCTGACCTCTATTTGACCGATTTTTCAACCAAATTGAACGATAATTCCACCTGCATAGCCAAAATATCCGACTATCTTTGTGAAAAATTTTAATCACAGATGAAAAAACAACTGATTTTTTTACTTGGATGCTGTTTGAGCCTGCCGTTTTTGTCGGCGCAAAACATCACTATTGACGTCGGACAACAATTTCAAACGATGGTCGGCTTTGCGGCTTCCGATTGTTGGACCGGCAATTTTGTCGGCAAATATTGGAACGCCGATAAGAAAGAACAAATTGCCAAATGGCTCTTTTCGCAAACGATTCCCACAACAGGCTATGCGCAAGGGATCGGGCTGTCGATGTGGCGGGTCAATCTGGGCGCCGGAACTTACGAACAGGGCAGTGCGAGCGGCATCACCGACGAAACGCGCCGTGCCGAATGTTTCCTCGATTCGGAAGGCAACTACGACTGGACAAAACAAGCCGGACAACAATATTTCATGCAAAAAGCCAAAGAGTACGGCTGCGAGCACTTTGTGGCGTTTTCCAATTCGCCGCCCGTGCTGTGGACACGTAACAACAAAGGCTATTCCGGATCTTCCACCAGCGCCAATCTGCAAGACGACAAATACGACGAATTTGCCGGCTATCTGACCGATGTGGTCAAACATTTTTCCGACGACGGCTATAATTTCAGCTATATCAGTCCGGTCAATGAGCCGCAATACGAATGGACGGGAACCGGACAGGAAGGCAGCCCATGGACCAATACACAAATCAAAAAAATAGTAACGGAACTCAATACGGCTATTGTAGATAAAAATCTGAATACGAAGATTTTAGTAACGGAAGCCGGATCTTATGACTATATTTATTCCTCTCCGACCTCGCATCCGAATACAGCGGCGGGCAATCAGATCAATTTTTTCAACTCTACACATTCTTATTATATCGGCAATTTGCCTTCGGTCGCACCGGTGATTGGAGCGCACGGCTATTGGACTTACGGCACGACGGCAGGTACGATCAATGTGCGCACACAATTGAAAAATTATACAAGTTATCGCGGCGTGGAAGTCTTCCAAACCGAATGGAGCCTGTTAGACGCCGCACCTACCGACGGTTTCACCAGCTATGAGGCATCAACGGCTTATGGCGACATTGCGGTGTTCACCGCACGGATGATCTATTTCGATTTGGTGTATGCAGGAGTCTCGTCATGGTCGTGGTGGACGGCGATGGATATGGAACGCTACGGACAGAAAAACCGTTTTATGCTGATTGCGCTGGAGCCGGGCGGCAATTTCTACAATCCGCCGACAATGACCGGAAATATCTATGCGCGTCCCAATCTGTGGGCTTTGGGCAATTACAGTTTGTTTGTGCGTCCGGGCTATAAACGAATTCAACTGACCACCGGCGTCGAAGATCTCGATGGCTTGATAGGCACGGCTTATATCGCGCCCGACAGCTCAAAAATCATCGCCGTCTATGTCAATCAATGCGATTCCATCTGTAACGTAAGCGCCGATTTTGTCGGTTTGGCAGGCAAAAAAATCGTCAAACAAAACATGTATTATTCCAATGGCAGTACGGCTTTGCGGCAGTTTGGCAACGCCGATTCACAAATCTACGAGTCGGGAAAAACATCTCGATTTCCTGCCCGCTCGGTGATCACGATGGTCTATGCTTTGGAAGATACGGAAACGGCTATCCGCGACTTGCCCCCAACAACGCCTTACGACAGCCAAGCTCCCGTTTATGATCTGCTGGGACGCAAAGTCGGCACGGCGCAAACGCTTTCCAAACTGAAAGCAGGCGTCTATATTGTGGGCAAGCAAAAAATGGTGGTGCAATAAACCGTCTGTCGCTTATTTTTTGATGGCAAACGCCCAAGCCGCCGGATGTTCTTTTTCCCGCGCAAGTTTTTCGGTATTGAGAATGACGCCCTGCGCGGTCTTCGTCCAAGCAACGCTTTTTCCGGTATGCAAACAGACGACCTGACTGCCTTTGAGCGGCTCATAGCCTTGCCAAACAATCTGTTTCGGCAGCGTTTCGGTTTCATTCAGGCAGACAATCGCATAGATCGTTTTGCCGTCTTTGCTTTGCGTAAACCATGTATTTCCGTCGTTGTAGATAGCAGTGGTGCGCGTGTCGAAAATAGCCTTGCCGTTCTGTTGCAACCATTGTCCGATTTTTTCCAATCGTGTGACGACCTCATCGGGGAGCGTGCCATCGGGTTTAGGTCCGATGCCCAGCAGCAAATTTCCGCCTTTGGCAACAATTTCCACCAAAGAATGGATCACTTTTGTCGGCGATTTATAGGGGTCGTTCGGAACATAGCCCCAATCATTGCCCAGCGGGATACAGCTTTCCCAAGGTTGAGGCAGTTGCCCGGCAGGCACCCCGCGTTCAGGCGTCTGGTAATTTTCAAATTCGCCGGAAACCGTTCTGTCCACAATCAGCAGCGAAGGCTGATATTTTCGCGCCATAGCTGCAATTTTTGGCATATCGATGTCCTGTCGCGGCGCACAAACCCATCCTCCGTCTAACCAAAGAATATCAATTTTTCCGTAATCGCCATTGACTAATTCTTCTATCTGATTGAAAACAAATGATTTAAATTGATTCCATCGCCACGGATTTCGTGCAATTTTGTAATTCACGTTGCGATTGGGCGTGGCATATCTGTCCCACCAATAATATTGCGAATGCCAGTCGGGTTTTGAAAAATAAGCGCCAATCATATAATTTTCCTTCCGAAAAGCATTGAAAACTTCTTTCGCCACATTATTGCGCGGATGGTCTTTGAAAGCGCCTTTTGTAATAGAAAAATCGCTTTGGCGGGTATCAAACATATTGAAACCATCGTGGTGTTTGGTCGTAAAAACGACATACTTCATTCCCGCCTGTTTTCCGGTTTTTGCCCAGTCTTCCGGCGCAAAACGGTCGGGTTTGAACCGGTCGATAGTTGCCCAATATCGGCGCTTATAGGCGTCGTAGGCAATGGTCGAATCGCGGGGAATCCAATCTTCTTCCTCCGCACAAATCGACCACGATTCAACAATGCCCAATTGAGAATACAGCCCCCAGTGGATCAACATACCGAACTTCAAATCCTGCCAATGCGCTAATTGTTGTTGCACTTCAGGCTCTTTGGGGGGAACATAACCGCGTGATTGCTCATGCACAAACGTCTGCGCATTGACGGTAAGCGCCAACGACAGCAGAAAAAATAACACTGAAAAACGAAATGCTCTCATAATAAATAGATTAAAATTGATTATTTTGCCACAAAGGTAATGAAAAATTATGATTTGCAAATAATAATCGCAAGATTTAAATTAAATGAAATATCTATAATAAACATATTTAATATATGATATTGTAATTTATTTTATTATCTTTGCCGTCCTCAAAAGAAGATCTGAAAAGTATTTGAGATAATTGAGAGATGAAATATTATACGAAATGAAGAAAAAGTTTTTTTTGTTGATTGCCGTAACATTAACGAGTTATACAGTTGAATCACAGGTGAATATAGGTTCTTTGGACGCACCGCATCGAGGTGCTGTCTTACAATTATCGACCGATTCGCTGGGGATAAAATTGCCGACAGTGTTTCTGAACGACCTTGAAAAATTAGGTTTGGGCGACGACCTTACTGCTGATTTGGCATCGGACCCCACTGCCGAAGGGATGATTGTTTTTAATACCAATCCCGACGTCGGTATCGGTAGCGCCATCTATGTTTGGACAGGCGAAATTTGGAAACCCTTGTGGTCGGAAAAGCGCGTGAAATATCAGTTGGTCAGCGCCCCACGCAAAGCGTCCGCTCCAAAGACCGAGTTTTGTTTTACGGATATTTCCTTGCCGATAAGCGATGAACAGACCAACCTAACCATCAATCTTTACGACGAATATGTGAAACTGATGTTGCCGGACGACCATGCGCAACATGCTTCTTCCAACGGCGAATCAGCCTGCCCGCTCACGCTCTATGCCGCCAACGAATTAGACTATTATGTTACGGTTGCTGCCGGAAAGATGCGCATCAACAGCATCTCTCCCGAAGGAGTGATGAACTACGACCTGACGACTTCCGATGCCGAAGGTGTGGTGATTCATTTGCTTTGCGTGGTGAAATAAGCGGCGGTATTTTATTCGTCTAAAACACATCGGACACAGACAGATTTCGGATTTTCATTCAAAAACAACACAAAGGCATTCTTGTTGCTGAAGTACCTGTAATCAAGGAAATAGGAGGCAAAAGAATATGTCCAGTAACGACAAACATCATTTGGCGGACGCTCGTTGGTCTGCATCGTAAAGGGGAAAAACAGTTCGCTTTGCCCTCTCTCAAAACTTGCTTTTTCGCTGCTGATCAAGAGGTCAAACTCGGTTCGCGTCGGCAAGCGCCAACCTTTCGGACAGGCTTTTTGCGCGTCGGCAAAACTGAATGTCCGCCCTTTGTCGGCAGGAGAATGTGCCCCAACATTCTGTTTCGCCCAAATCACATTTTCTACTAAAACGCCGCCCACTTTGTCCGCTTTGGCTTGCAGAATTGCCTCTCTTGTCGGCAGGCTGTCGGTATAATCCCGTTTTTCTATGACCGGCAGATTGGCATTGATCGGCGGCACAACGGGCAGAAATTTGGGTTGTTGTCCGAAACACAAACTTCCTAAGATGCCGAAAGCCAAAGCTAATCCTATTCCCTGATGTATATTTTTCATAACTTGTGATATATTGATGGTATAAATTTTTGTTTACGGACAATAAAAATAGCGTAGAACTTCCTGTTTGTACTCAGGTTCCTACGCCTATCACTCAGACAAGTCGTCCCACGCCGAACTGCACGGCGTGGGACGACTTTATTCGTGAGTGATACTGATTTGTAGGAAATGAGTACTCTGAATAAACGGCAATCGCTATTTTTTTTCTAATCTATTTTTATTGCGCCTTACGGCATTTTTTTAGTTTTTCTTCATTGGCGAAATATTTTTAGCATAATTTGTACGGCAAAGTTAAAAAATTATTTTCAAAAAATTTTATTTCAAATGTGTTTCATGGCGATTATCTGCCTGAAATTGATAGGTCAAACCCAAGCCGAAAATTTCTTTGAACTGTATTTTGCGTATTTCCGCATCGTAATAACGCAAGGTCGTAGTGAGCGATAATGACAGCCATTTGTTCAATTTGACGTCGATCAACAGGTGCCAGTTGATATTGACGTTGCCGAAATTTTCGTTGTACGGGGTGAACATATCCAGTGTCGAAATCAATTTGGTATTTGTCCAAAGCGTTTGATTGGTAGATGCTGTGAGATAGGCTCCGGTTTCCCATTTCACTTTTTGCCCTGCATCTACACCGAAAAGTTCGGCAGTGGAAAGCGAATCGTCCAAGACGAAAGTGGCTCGTTCGGCTATCGGCGAAATAAACATTGTGTAGTGGTCGTTGGGTTTGTAAGTGAATCCCAAAGCGGCATCGGCATAAGCGGGCGCCATAAAAGTTGAAATGTAATGGTCGGTGTCGGGATACTTATGCCCTTTGGCGAACTGGGTGTTGAAGTTCAGCAAAAACGATCCCGACCATTTGGGGCTGATGTTGCGTCCGGCGATAGATTTCAAGTTGATACGGTCTGACGCTTTTTGCCAATACTCGACTGACGAGGAGCGCACCAAGCCGTATTCCATTGCCAGATTGTTATCCCAAAACCATTTGTTTTTGAAATAATTCGACGTCAAATTCAACATAAAATTACCGGAAACCGTGTTGTCCCCACCGGCTACCCAATTGTGCAGGGAGGTCTGCCCAAAAGAAATTCCGGCTAATCCCGAATGTTTCCAACCTTCCACATCGGGGTTGACCGCTGCGGCTTTGTAATCTGCCAAATCGGTCGCTACTTTTTTCGTAACCGATTCCTGCGCGTGCATCACACTCATTGCGACCAATTCGCAACAAACAATAAACAAAAACTTTTTCATATAAACTTTGTATTTAAATTAAAAATTGAAATCAAACTCATAGATTGGAATTTTGTATCGGCAAAGGTAAGAATTATTTTTCATAATATTTCTCTGTCCGAAAATAATAATCAAAAAAATTTTTTATACGTTTGTGTATAATTGAAAATCTTATGCTATCTTTGTATTGTCAATTTTCACCAATCTAAAATAATGAATAGAATATCAATACTCACAGTCAGGTTTAACAATGAAATAATGCAACACGAAATCCCCAAATTTCGCGGTGCAGTTGTCGCTATGTTGCAGAGCAACAATGTGTTGTTTCACAATCACACCGACGACGGTTTCCGTTATGCCTATCCGCTGATACAATACAAACGCATCAACGGACGGGCGGCGATAGTTTGCGTGGGCGAAGGTACTGAGGCAATTGGGGAGTTTTTTGCAAGCCCACTAAATCCCCCACAAGGGGGACTTCCCTGCCTGCAAATCGGCAACCGAGAATTTTCCCTCGAACTCGACTCTGTAAAAGCCGAGCAGATGCTTGTGCAGGTTTGGGAAAGCAGCACCCTGAACCCCGCAGATGCAGGACTTCCATTCTGTTATCAACTGCGCAAATGGCTGCCGCTTAATCAGGAAAACCATCATCGTTTCAGCGAAATCGAAGACCTGAAAAGCCGTTGCGAGTTTTTGGAAAAAATCCTTGTCGGCAATATCCTCTCGTTTGCCAAAGGGCTTGGCATACATTTCGA
>JAISUM010000134.1 GCA_031272095.1 Candidatus Symbiothrix sp.
CTTTCAATGCCAAGATCAAAGCGTTTAGAGCTTCTTTAAGAGGGGTGGTTGATATTAATTTCTTCCTTTTTAGATTGTCTATGATTTATGCTTAAACACATATTTTTGCCGGTGAGCCCTGATTAACGCTGGCAAGGGGATTGCGGATCAAGTCCGCAATGACGACTAATCACTCACCACTCACCACTCACCACTCACCACTCACCACTAATCACTAATCACTATTTTTCTTCTCTTGTTTCAGTCGTTCTTTATCGGCTTTAGCTTTGGCTTTTTGTGCTTTCTTTTCGGCTTTCAGGCGCTCTTTTTCGGCTTTTTCCTGCTGCTGAACATATTCGTCGATGGCATTTTTCGGTTTTTTGGTGAAAAGATTTTGGAAGAATTTGATCGTGCCGCGTATGGGATCTTCGGCAAATTCGTTGATGTTTTTGTTGAGTTTGTCTGCCAATTCCTGTCCCTCGTTGAAAAGGTCTTGTGCATTGTCGGCTAAATCGGCGGCTTGCTGTTCGAGACGCTGTTGGGCGGTCAGAGTATCAGCGGGATTAGTGATAGTATTTCTTTGGCTGATGCTATCGGTGGGTAGGGTAGTGGGGGTTTGACTGATAGCGATACTGTCAGAAGCAGTTTGATTGATAGCATCACTTGGAGTGATACTATCAGTGGCGGCAATTTCCAATTCATATTTTTGCGATGATTCCCAGCGGGCAAAGAGATTTTGATTTCCTTCGCTGAAATTTTCTTCAAAGAACTGCATATAGTCTTCCAAGCTTTTTCCGCGCAGCATGACGGCATAGTTTTCCGTGGAAATCGGCACGACGACAACAGCGCGGTCTAAATCGGCAGCATATCCGTTTTCGTCATAAATCATGGTCAGGTATTGTTGGCTTTCGTCGTAATTGTGAAAGCCTTTGATTTGCAACATTCCGATACGTCCCAAGTAGCTGCGTTCCAAATCGAAATCGCGGCGGACGAAATTTCCGAAGTTAAAACTTGCCACCGTATAGAGCAGCAAGTTATCGTTGATGCTGCCCTGAGGATAAATCACCAATATTTCGTGTGGCGATACCGGATTGATTATAAACGGAATAGAATCAACTTCCGCCATTTCGCCATCGGCTAACCATTGCATATTGAACAGGCTGCCGCGAGCCAGCATATTATCGCCCGACGCCGACAAAATCAGTCCGCGCTGGAAGCCTTTCATCATTTCGGCAGCCAGTAAAGCGACGTCGGATTGCGGGTATTTTTCGATCAACTGTTGCAAGTCTTTTTTGAAATTTTCGGCGTCTTGTTCCGACACATAGGTCAAAGCGTTCAGAAACAGGAATTTAGGCATCAGTTCCGACTGCGTATATTTGCTTGCTGCCGTTTGATAATTTTCGCGCACTTGTTTTATGTTTCCGTCTAAATAAGCCTGATAGGTTGCTTGATAGAGGCTTTCCTGTAATTGCGTCATCAGTTTCAGGTTGTATTCGTAATCGGGATCCGACATGGCTATTGCCAAGTCGCTTTCTGGAAATTCGGTGCGGATTTTTTGTTTATAGTTTGCCGACATAATCGTATCGCCTTCGCGCCAATACATCAGAAAAATGTGGTGATAAGCCTCCAAACGCTTCTCGTGGTCGGGGAAACGTCGCTCTAATTCGGCAAAGGTTTCCATCGCTAACGGGTAATCTTCCAAACCGTCTTTGTAGATGACCGCCATATTGTAAAGTCCGTCGGCGATAATCAGATCGGAGGCGGCAAGGTCTTCTTCGGTGATTGGGATTTGCTGCAAATAGAATTGCGGGTCGTGTGGGTCGGTCGATAGTTCTACGGCAGCGCTATCGGCGGGCGCTTGGTCGGCAAGTGCGTCGGAGTTGACGGCGGCAGTGTCGGCGGCGGCAAGCGTTGCATCGTCTTCGGGCGTATCCGGCGCGGTCATCATCGGATTGGTTTTGTTGCGGCGGCGCCAATCGTCTTCCAATTTGCGGCGTCCCCATTTTTGTTGAAAAGTATTTTTTCCGTTTGCCACCGTTTGTGCGTTATAGAAATAGAACGAGCTTTCGTTTGCTTGTGTGGGCGCCGTAACCTGATTTTTCGGGCGGGAAAGTCCTTGATTCAGTTCGGAACGCATCTCTTCCTGCGCCGCCATATAGTCTTCGCGATCTTTGTTTTTGCGTTCTTCTTCTTCTTTTTTGAGCAGTTCGGCGATCAACTGATTGACCACTTCCAAGCGCTCTTCTTCCGTCATTTTGGAGAGGCGTTGCAGACTGTCCTGCAAATTGACGGCTTCGACATGCACCACCAGCCCGTCAAGCACAGCCGCGCGTTTGGACACGCGGGGATAGGCTTCGTCTTCCTTTTTCAATTGAGGTAAAGCTTCGGCATAGTTGGGTTGCGCGTTCAGAAATTTTCTTTGCTCGAAATAGATGTCGCCCAAGCGGATTTGATTCAGCGCTTTATCTCTGCCTTGCAGGATGCTTTCTTTGACGCCCTGTTCGTAAGCGTCGATGGCTTTTGCCGTATCGGGAAGGGCGAGATAGACATTGCCCATTGCATAATAGACCTGATCTAAATAGTCTTTATTTTTGGGGCTTTTGGTCATTCGCCGCAATTTTTTGATCACTTTGGCGGTGTCGGCGCCTTCATAGACCTCTGTTTGGCGGATTTGTGCGCTGAACGACAGCGGATAAGGCACGGATGCGCGGGCGACTTCTCCGAAAATGCGATAGGCGGCATTTTTTTCGTCCAAAGTAGTATAGAGTTGTCCCAGCAGATACTTTTCGCGATTTTTTTGCAATTTGTTTTTCTCGGCGCGAATGGCGGTTTGCATATATGGAATGGCGTCCCGATAGGATTTTTGTTTGATTAACAGATCGGCATAAACGGTGGCATACCAATCTTGTAAGCGGTCGGGAATGCCGTCTCTTTTTGTCTGAAAAAGTATGCTTTCCGCTTCGTACAGCCAGTCGATTTCGGTATAACAGCGAGCCGTCCATATTTGTGCATCGACGGCGATGTTCGGCTGCGTTTTATACAGTCGGGCGATATAGGAAAAGGTACTTGCTGCCGTCAGAAAATCGCCATTGTAGAACTGCGATTTTGCCATCAGCATCCAAGCTTTGTGGAGGAAAGGATTGTATTCGGTGCGACCCATCCATTCTTTGTATTTCGGGTCGTTGCGTTTGGCGGGTTTGGCTTCGGGTTTTGTCTGGATAGAGTGTGTTTTAATGGATTTCACAGCTTTCTCAATAGCGCGGTCGAAGGGTCCGCCGTCTTTGCTTTTGTCTTTCGGCAGTGAGCTGACCGGAAACATCAGAATTTGTTCCGAATAGTTATCTTTATAGCCTTCCGTTTGCGACTTATAAGCATCTTGGAAAGCTGTTTCGCCATTAAAATAGACATTGAATCGGGTATTGAACGAGTGATACCACCTCGTTCCGGCGGTGTTTTTGGTCGATGTACACGAACTCGCCAATACGAGCAACATTATCCAAGTGAAAATCACAACATGGACATCAAACAGTATTTTGAGTCTGTTTTTCATCGCTAATCTATATAATAACCGATTTGTCGGCGTTTTATTGTTTTTGGCGAGGAATTTTAGTAGAGACGCACCGCCGTGCCTTTCTTGCCTTTGTGGTAAATGGGCTTTGAAGGGGATGGCGGAGAGATCCCGTGTCGCAGCACGGGACGCCATGACGGGCTGTTTCACTGATAGCATCACGCCGAGTGATACTATCAGTTAGCACTAATCACTAATCACTAATCACTAACCACTAACCACTAACCACTATTGAACTGATAACACCTCCATCTGTTGGCGGATAGATTCTTCGTGGATGGCTTCAAAAACCAACTGCATAAATCCGGCGCCGATGCCCATTTCTTTGGCTTGTTTGATGCGTTTTTCCAAAATTTCGTCGTAACGCAAAGCCTGCAAAACCGGCATATTGTGTTCTTTTTTATATTGTCCGATTTCGCGGGAGATGCGCATCCGTTTGGAAAGCACCGTCAGCAGGTCTTCGTCGATCAGGTCTATTTGTCGGCGCAATTCGGTCAGACTTTCGGTGGTTTGTTTGGTGTCGCGGATGACCAACAAATTCAGAATATAAGCCAAGACGTCGGGCGAGACTTGTTGTTCTTTGTCGCTCCAAGCGCAATCGGGATTGCAATGCGATTCGATGATCAGTCCGTCGTAATTCAAATCCATCGCCTGCTGCGAGAGTGGTGCAATCAGTTCGCGTTTGCCACCGATATGGCTGGGGTCGCAAATCATCGGCAGATTGGGCATGCGGCGTTTCAGCTCGATCGGGATATGCCATTGAGGCAGGTTACGATAGATTTTTTTGTCATACGAACTGAATCCGCGATGGATAACGCCTATTTTGCGGATACCTGCATTGTAGATTCTTTCTACTGCGCCGATCCACAAATCCAAATCGGGATTGACCGGATTTTTGATCAAGACAGGTCCTTGAAATCCGGTTGCCTGCAGAGTGTCGGCAACTTCCTGAACGGCAAACGGATTCGCCGACGTCCGAGCGCCGATCCACAACAGATCTACGCCATATTTGACCGCTTCTTCGACGTGATAGCGGGTGGCTACTTCGGTGGAGACATACATGCCGGTTTCTTCTTTGACACGTTGCAACCACGGTAAACCGATACTGCCGACGCCTTCAAATCCTCCCGGTTTGGTACGCGGTTTCCAAATGCCCGCACGATAGATACGGATACCCTGTGCCGACAACTCTTTCGCGGTGCCGACAACCTGCTCTTCTGTTTCTGCGCTGCACGGTCCGGCAATCACCAAGGGGCGACGCTCGCTGACGTCAGGCAATAAAATTGATTCTAATTCCATTTTTATAGACTTTTAATAATTCTTGATTTTGCTTCTTTCAGCCGTTCTTCGTTGCAACAGAGCGAGATACGGACAAAGCGTTCTCCATTGCTGCCGAAAATAAAGCCGGGGGTAATGAACACCCGCGAGCCATAGAGCGTTTCGTCGGACAATTGTTCGCTGCCCGAATAGCTGTCAGGAATTTTTCCCCAGAGAAACAAGCCTGTTTGTCGCGGGTCGAAAGTGCATCCCAAAGCCGTCATGATTTGTTCTGCCAATATGCGACGACTGCGATAGACGCTGTTCATTCGGTCGTACCACGATGGATCGGCTTTCAGGGCTTTGGTTGCCGCCAGCATCATCGGTCGGAATTGTCCGCTGTCGATATTGCTTTTGACGCGCAAGATCCACTGCACAAATTGCGGATTCGCCGCCAGCATAGCGATGCGCCAACCGGGCATGTTGTGCGATTTGCTCATCGAGTTCAGCTCTATGCAAACGTCTTTGGCGCCTTCGATTTCCAAGATACTCAAAGGATGGTCGTTCAGAATAAAGCTGTAAGGGTTATCGTTGCAGATTACAATGCCGTGCCGTTTGCCGAAATCGACAAGTTTTTGGAACAATTCGTAAGTGGCAGGTGCTCCGGTCGGCATATTCGGATAGTTCACCCACATCAGTTTGACTTTCGACAAATCGGTTTGTTCCAAAGCCTCCAAATCGGGTTGCCAAGCGGTGTCTTCTTTCAAATCGTAGAGGCGCAATTTTGCTTCTGCCAAGCGACTGACGGCACTGTAAGTCGGATAACCCGGATTCGGCGCCAAAACTTCGTCGCCTGCATTGAGAAATGCCAACGAGATATGCAGAATGCCCTCTTTTGAGCCGATCAAAGGTTGAATTTCCGTGTTTGGATTCAATTCGACGCGATACCATTGGCGGTACCAGTCGGCAAAAGCGCAGCGCAATTCGGCAATACCAACGTATGGTTGATAACCGTGATTATCAGCCTGTTGCGCCGCCTGACACAAGACCTTAATCGCTGCTTGTGGCGGCGGCAAATCGGGACTGCCTACGCCCAAGCTGATCACATCCAAACCTTGAGCGTTCATTTCGGCAATCTCTTTCAATTTCTTTGAAAAATAATACTCACTCACGGAATTAACCCGTTTCGCAGCTTCAATCGTCTTCATTTACTAACCACTAATCACTAATCACTAATCACTAATCACTAACCACTAACCACTATTAACTTTCCCTGTACTCTCCCAAAATTTTAAAATCCTTCGTCAGCGGACGAACAGCATCCAAGCCTTGTTTGTATTTCAGTATGTCTTTGAACGACAGGTCGATATAGAACAGATATTCCCATTCGCGTCCGATGATCGGCAAAGATTGGATTTTTGTCAGATTGACGTCGTAGAACGAAAGGATGGTCAGCACTTTGGACAGGCTGCCTTCGGTATGCGGCAGTGTAAAAACCACCGATGCTTTGCTGATTTCCGTTGGATTGACCAACTCTTCCGCCATCCAGCGATTGGCGACTATCAGGAAGCGCGTGAAATTGCGTTTATTGGTTTCGATGCCCGAATCAAGGATCTGCAAACCGTAGAGTTCTGCGGCAAAACGGCTGCATATTGCCGCGTGTCCTTTCATCTGCCGATCGGCTATCTTCTTGGCGCTCAACGCCGTATCTTCCCCTTCCACCCGTTTGATATGCGGTAGCGTATTGAGATATTCTTCGCATTGCATCAAAGCGATCGGATGAGAATGGACTTCGGAAATGCTATCGATGGTTTCGCCCGACAAAGCGGCAAAACTATGCGAAATATGTAATTTTTGTTCGCCGGCAATGAGCAAATCACTTTCGCGAATCAGCTCATGATTTTGCAGCAGACTACCGGCAATCGTGTTTTCTATCGCCATAATGCCGATGATATTGGGGTCTTTTTTGACAGCCAATATCACGTCCTTAAACTGCTGACAGGGCAAGATATTGATTTCTTCGCCTCGACTTTTGAAATACTCACGGGCGGCAATTTCGTGATAGGCGCCCTCTACGCCTTGAATGGCAATTGTTTTTTTTGTACGCATAAAATATATTTCTAAAAAAAAATCCTGTCGGTTCGGACAGGATTGTTCAGTTGTTTTTATTCGGTTTTACCTCTTTGTTTTTGCACAAATCCTGTCCTGACCTCCGCTCGTAAAGCAAAAGTAATAAAAAGAATATGTGCTAAAAAATCGTGTCATATTGATGATTGTTATTAAAATTGCCGCAAAGGTAATACTTTTTTCGCAGAATCCAAATAATTGGGCAATTTTTTTTAGTGGTGAGTGATTAGTGTTAACTGATAGTATCACTGACAGTGATGCTATCAGTAGAAAAAGCATCCTGCCCTTATTCCATTATTAATCTTATGAAAATCACCGTTCAGACAAAAAAAATGCTTACCTTTGCATCCATTAGTAAATACAAATTCAAAAAATGTCAAATAAAATATTATTCATCCTTGTCCTCGCCCTTTTTTCCTGCGGCGAAGAAGATCACAAGGATATGCAGAAGCCGGAAATACAAATCGTTCAGCCGCAGAACTGCACGGTGGTGCGCTGTGGCGATAGTTTTACGTTTACGGCGCAATTTGCCGATAACGCAGAACTGGGCAGTTATAATCTCGAAATCCACCACAATTTCGACCACCACTCGCACTCCACCGACAGCGAGGAATGTCAGCCCGACGCTACGAAAACGCCCGTCAAGGCATGGGTATTCAATCAGGAGTATGCCATTCCCGCAGGTAACCGAAACTTCGACGCAAACGTAGAAATTGCCGTTCCTGCCGACATTGACGAGGGCGATTATCATTTTATGGTGCGGCTTACCGATAAATCAGGTTGGCAGCAGATAGCATCCAAAAGCATAAAAGTCAGAAAATAATCCCGATATGGAAAAGAAAAAGCGAAATACGAAGACCAAGCAGTTAGTAATGAGCGCCTTCTCGAAGGCTAACGCTGCCCTCTGCCACGAAGATATCGAGCGGCAGTTCGCCGGTCAGTTAGATCGCGTAACCATCTACCGCATCCTGCAAGGTTTCTGCGACGATGGCGTGCTGCACAAGATAAGTTCCGAAGGCGGCAAAACCTACTACGCCCTTTGTCACCACTGCACGCACGAGCAGCACAACGACGAACATCTGCATTTTCATTGTCTTGCCTGCAACCGGATATACTGCCTCGAAGTCCCCGCTATCACGGTACCCCTTCCGCCCGAATACAAAGTGGTTGCGGTATCTTGCATTGTCTCAGGATATTGCATAGAGTGTTCAAAAACCACTAATCACTAACCACTAACCACTATATCCCCCCCTCCACAGCCCTTTCTCGCCGCGATTCCGAAAAAAATTTTGCGAATTAAAAAACATTAACGTTTTTTTTTTTTTTGTTCGCGGAAAATCACCTACCTTTGCAGCTCGAAATTTATTTATTCATTAATTAAAAGTAAAATATCATGAGAAAATTATTTTCTTCTTTAGTGGCTATTGCTTTGACAATAGCAGGTGGATTATCGGTTGCTGCGCAAACCATAGTAACCGATGAAAGTGGATTGGATGCAGCTATAACAGCACAAGCATCAGAAATTGTAGTGCAAGGCACTATCAATGTTACGACAGCCAAAACAATTAATTTTAGCTGTACCCTAAAAGGCGACCCAAGCAATGGGGAAGACGTGATTACAGTAAGTGTAGGAGGTAATGCGTTTGCGTTTATCTGTCGCAATTCGTCATCGGCAAGCGCCTCTACCGGTAATGATAACAGTATTACGGTACAAGATTTGACTTTTAGTTCCGCTACATACAACGGTGGAGCGTTAAACATCAATCCTGCTCCCTTGTCAATAACGGTGAATCGCTGTAAATTTCTTCATTTGGGCGATGAATCGGCAGGGCAGAACGGCGGCGCCATAACCTTTTACAATAATCTGGCAATGAACGTCACGGCAAGTATTACGAATTGTATCTTTGCGAACAACAAGGTAGGGGCAAGCAGTAAGAATGGCGGTGCTATTTGTGTAAACAATATGACTAACGGGACAAAGACCGTAAATATAATAAACGCTGCGTTCTATAATAATTCCTGTACAAATATAGGCTCTGCTGTTGCAAGGCTAAACGGCGGTACTGTAAACATTATTAATTCAATTGCCGTGGGGGGCAATAAAAATGAATTTGACAACAATCAAACAACAGGTCTATTATATGCAAAGAATTGCTACTATGGCACTTCCCAAACGACTGCCACTAAAATTACTTATACTGATTGCGTAAGTGGCAAGACTGCTGCCGCTTGTTTTACTGATGCCGCCAATGGTGACTTCACGCCTCCGGCTGATTTCGTGGGCATAGGTGCAGGCAACCAAACGGTTATATCCGCTGTGGGCGCAACTGATATTGCAGGCAATCCGCGCGTAAACGGCAAGTTGGACATTGGCGCCTACGAAAACCAGCAGAAGAAAACCGTGTCGGTGGACAATGTCAATGTCAGCATTTCGCCTTCGGGAGCCAATAACGCAGCTTATCTCGAAAGTTTTGACTTTACGCTGACTCCTTCGGGAAGCTATATTATTTCCTCGGTGAATAACGGTCAGGAAACACTTGTACCCGACGTCAACGGAACTTATACTATTGCCTCTGTTGCCGATGATATAGAACTGACGGTGATAGCCGAACTGCCGCAGAGCGAAGTAACCGTTACAACTACCGGCGTTACCGTAACTTCGCCCACGCTTAGCAACGACCAATTCAGCACAGGCACAACTGCCACGATTACCTTTACCCTTAATGCGGGCTACGAAAGCCCAAGCGTAACGGTAGACGGTGATTCATACGCGCTTGCTGCGCCTGAAAACGGCGTTTATACCGTTTCGCTTACGGGACTCAGCGGCGCTACTACGGTTGCCATTACAGCTTCGCAGATTGAATATTCAATTGCGAAAACCGAAAGCAATGCAACAGTCAGCTTCACGGGAGGCGCTTCTGCTACAATGGTGCATTATAACGATGTAGTAACCGGTACGGTCAATGCTACAAGCCCCTACCACTCTCCGTATGTAACTGTAAACGGCGTATATACGGCTTTGGATGGAAATAATGAATTTACTTTTACGGTAACAGGCAACACAACTGTGGCAGTTACGGCATTTGCCGAAAATGTGATTCCGGTGAGCGAAGATTCGTATGTAACCAGCGGCATCTATGCCGGAATAGCCAATAACAGCGGCTCCACCGTACAGGTAGAATACAGTACGTATGGCTTTTCGAATACCGCCATGGGCAGGTATATGAGACACAGCTATTTCCAGTTCAACGACATTCCCGCCGGTTATAACAAAGCTCAACTGCGCTTGACGTTTTCTGCTACCGAAAACAAAGGCGCCGGTAAAAAGGTTGACCTTGACCTGAGAACAGTACCGGCTTCGTTAGACGCTATTGCAGTAAACGATATAACATGGACAAACAGCGGCGAGTTTACCGATAACACGACCGGTTATCCTCTCTTGGGCGAATCGGCATCTTCTACTGCGCTTTCGGTGGTATGTCCCGGAGCAGGTCAAAATAATGCAGGCGATGAATTCCTGTTCGATATAGACACCGACGTAGTAGATTTGACAAGCGGCTCTATCCGCCTGCAATTGGCAGCTACATCGACTTCTACTTCCGACGGCAGCGCCGATTTTTATTCCCTTGAAAACGGCAACCCCGACTACGTCCCCGTGCTTGTTTTTACCAAGGAATTTGAGATTCCCGCCAATGATACAAAGTCTTACGATGATTACACTTCGGAATACAACAACATCATTTTCTATTCTAACGACAATACCGGCACCGGTCAGCTGACCGGTGCAAGCGCTTCGCCCGTCAATGGCGTAGTAAAAGTGGTGAAAACTTTCGCAACTGATAAATGGTATCCCATCGGTTTCCCGTTTAATATCGATAAAATCAGCATCAACAATGGTACAACAACTCATGTTGGCATACCCTACATTGGTATGGAAACCGTTCCGGCAGATCCTGATGATTTTGTCGATGCAGACAACGATGACAGTGTCACCGACAATTTCTTCCTTGCCGAATACGATGGCGATAACGATGAGTTTGAATTCACGCAAACTTTCACGCAAAATAAAGGCTATGTCATTGAGTTCCCTGAATCAGAATTTGGCGTGGAACCCGTATTGGTAACTTTCACCTCAACGGCAAATCCGTCATTGACCAGCACCGGCTCTGTCAGTGTAGAAAGTGGTTATTCGTTGGTTGCCAATCCGGGCGTCGCTAATGCAGCAGGTTCGGTATTTAATGGCGCAAGTTATTTCTACGAATATGATTTGGATGACCAGCATTTCGACCGCGTCAATGGAGGCATAAGCTTGAGCACTGACATCAAACCGTTTGAAGCCCTTGTAGTTACTGCTGAAAGTAGCAATCTGCGCTCCTCCATCGGCATCGGCGCCACCGAAACGCCGGTCGCTTTGCCCGCAGTGATCACGAAAGATCCGGTCGTCAAAACGGAATATTACAATCTGCAAGGGCAGAAATATTCCATTTCTCCGAAAAATGGAATATCTGCCGGAACTCCCTATATCGTGAAAGAAGTGCACCAATCGGGGAAAGTAACTTCTAAAGTGATTAGTGGTAAGTGATAAGTGATGAATGAGCCCGTCATTGCGGCGAAAGCCGCAACCCCCTGATTAACGGTGTTCAGGGGATCCCGCGTCAA
>JAISUM010000140.1 GCA_031272095.1 Candidatus Symbiothrix sp.
GGCTATCTGTCTGTCAATTATGTAGGTTTGGTGCCGATTCTGATTGAAGCCGTCAAAGAACTGAAAGCCGAGATTTCGGAATTGCAGACCAAACGGGCGCCATCTGCGTTTGATTCGCCGGAACTGCAAACGGCTGTGTTGTATCAAAATGCACCGAATCCGTTTTCGCAAACCACGGAAATTCGATACTATCTTTCCGAAACAGTGAAAACGGCTTATTTGACGGTGTATGATATGCAGGGAAAGCAATTGAAACGCTATGACCTTGCAACTCGCGGCGCCGGTTCGCAAACCGTCCTCGGTTCTGAATTTGCAGCCGGAATGTATCTCTATGCCCTGATTGCCGATGGGCAAGAGGTGGATGTGAAACGAATGATTTTAACGGAATAAGAGGTGGGTGATGAAAAAAGTAATTTTTACAACGCTATTAATATCGTGTTTATTTGCCGTCGGTAGCTGTAACAAAGCCATAGAAGATATTGACACAAATAATTTACCTTTCTCAAGGTAAGGCTATTGTTTATGAAGGCGATTTCTATGAGGCGGGAAGATATTTAGGGGTGCCTCCAATTATTGGGGGTAATTTAGTATTGTCTGATTTGAAAGACACGCTTTTGACTTATAATTTCCCAAAAGATATATTTCATTTTCCGTTAGAATGTATCCAAGATGCCAAGTATACGGTAACTCCGGTTTGGTTTCCTGATCCATATCGTTATGCTTTTAAGGTACATATTGAATATGAAATTGTACCGGAAAACGAAAAACAATATGCGATATGTCAACCTAATGTTCTGTTTCGCCCTGCCGGACAAGGAATTCAGATAGATATTAAGTCAGCAACTAAAATAGAAGTTTAATCATTAAATTGTCAAACAAAATGAAAAAGAAAGCAATTTTCGGAATGTTCTTCGCAGCTGCAATGTGTTTTTCGTGTCAGCAAAATGGCATCGAAACGCCGGAGGAAGAAGAAGTGGTGTATGACGGCAGTATCCAACAGCTGACTGCCGCAGTGTATAAAATCGAAGGCGATACGGCGACGATTCAGCCACCGATGGAAACGACAATTTCGGCATGCAATATCAATATTCTTGCCGATGAAGTAACAGAAGTCGAACAGGATAATCATCATTATTATTATGCCTTCGACGCAAATACCGTGCCGGGCGACACGCTGCAAGTTGTCTTGGAAAGCCATAAGATCGGTCTTTGGACTTGGTCTTGGAGCGCCGGTACCGACAATTGGACGGTTCATTATCCCGAAGCGTGGTATGATGACGCCAGAGGGCATTGTCGGCAGATGTTTTCGGTCAGCAAGCCGGGTACGCCCAGTCGGATGTGGATTAGTTTGTATCCGAGCGACGAGCTGAACATCAAGTTTTATACCAAAGGCAATCCCAAACCGATCAAGGAAAAAACGCTCAACGTGAAGTATGTCGGCAAGGAAATTTTGATCAATCCGGCGGACTCGACGCTGATTTATCCTTATTAAGGCGGCGCCATTGCCGGAAGGCGGGGTAATCTTCAACCTGTCAGGTCTCGGCGACCTGACAGGTTTTTTAGCCCCCTACACCCCTAATCCCTCACCACTATATGCCAATGGCTTGAAAAGCCAAATTTCCATAACCGTAGGGCAAAGCGTAGCAGCGACCTGCGGTAGTGAATAAGAAAAATGCTTGTCTGCAAAGTCGAGGTACATCAGCCAGTCGTATTCCGTAACGTCGTGTCCGCCGGCGCGAATGTGATAACCAATGTCGTTGAGAATGGGCTGGTGAAGGGCAGGTTGCGTTGCGCTGTCGAGTCCGTGTAAACCGTAGAGTTGATAAACGGGACTTGCGTGATACGCAGCAAGATATTCGCCTCGCGGGTCGCACCAGAGGTCTTTAACCGCACTGGCAACATAAAGTTTGCGCGGGGCGACCAACGCCAACAATTCGTGATGGTCGAATGGCATATTTTCCTCATTATCAGCATATTGATTGTAATTCTGACAAAACCAGAAGGGCTTAATAGAGGACACGTTGCGTACTCTTTCGCCAAAAATGCGTTTGGACAATGCGGCGCCGCCTTCGCCCGAATTGTTGGAAATAACAATTTTGAAACGTGTATCCTGCGCTCCCGCCCACACAGTGGCTTTTCCGATGCGTGAATGTCCTATCAGCGCAATTTTTCCGGCGTCAATTTCCGGCACGGTTTCAAGATAATCGACGATGCGGCTCAGTCCCCATGCCCACGCGCCGATTGCCTGCCATTCGTCCGGCTTGCCCGCCCGCGATTTGTAGTCGCTGAACAAGGCAGCAGCGCTGCGGTCGCGGTAGCCCTCCACGTCGGGATAAATATCGTGATAGCACATTGTTGCCACAGCATAACCGCGATCGAGGAGGCGTTCAATTTTCCATTGATTTGCGCCTGAACCGCGTACCCAGTCGCGGGCATTTGCAGGTTTGATTTTATGCAACTGCGGCGGGAAAAATATTTCCGGCTCGTTGCAAATGCTGTGGTTACCGCTGTAATTATAACCCACAAATACAGGTGTTTTGCGCTGCTGTTTGTTGGGAATGACAAGCAGCAGAATGGCTTCGAGCGTGGCGTCGTTGCCCTTGAAGGTGAATTTCACTTGCCGCGAGGTAGCTTTGCCGCCAAAGGCATTGGGGTTTTCGGTCAGTGTTTCGTAAGCGACGGGGATTTTTTCCGTCGGTGTGTGTCCGAAAACCTGCGAGGCGAACATTTCCAGCACTTCGGGACGGCGCAGTTCCTCCCATTCTTTTGCCGTTTTCACCTGTTTGCCGTTGTCTAACTTCAAGACATCCGGCAAAGTGTATGCAGGCACTTTTGCCTCGTCGTAATTGGTTTCTGTCTGCGCAAAAACGCTACTTGCCGCCAGCAGGAGAGCCGTAAAAATAAGGTGTTTCTTCATATTGATATAAATTAATTATTGAGACCACAAAGGTAGTATAATTTTTTAAATGACATACAGTTTGGAGAAATAAACCTGACAGGTTGAAATCTACTGTTATGCAGGAAACTAAAAAAAAATCAAGAAAAAAATTTTTAATTCAATTATATTCACTACCTTTGTCGCCGTTATCAAACAAAACAACGTGATGAAAATAAATTGTATAGGCATTTTAACATCGGGAGGCGACGCTCCCGGAATGAACGCCGCCATCAGGGCGGTTACCCGTTCGGCTATCTATAATGGCATGACAGTCAAAGGAATTTATCGCGGCTATAAAGGCTTATTGAGCGGTGAAATTTCGGAATTTAAAACCAATAACGTCAGTAATATTATCCAGCAGGGTGGCACCATTCTGAAAACTGCCCGCAGTGCGGAATTTCGTGAACCGGAAGGGCGAAAAATTGCTTACGAAACGATGCAACGCGAAAATATCGACGCTTTGGTAGTCATCGGTGGCGATGGCTCACTGACCGGCGCCCGCATTTTTGCGCAGGAATACAATATCCCTATCGTCGGACTGCCCGGCACTATCGACAACGACCTTTTCGGCACCGACACCACCATCGGTTACGATACGGCGTTGAACACGATTATGGACGCTGTGGATAAAATCCGCGACACGGCAACTTCGCACGACCGGCTGTTTTTTATCGAAGTGATGGGGCGCGATGCAGGCTTTTTAGCCTTGAACGGCGCTTTGGCTTCCGGCGCGGAGGCGGCTATTATTCCCGAAATATGGACGGAAGTCGATCAGTTGGAAGCTTTGATCGAACACGGTTTCCGCAAAACGAAAAACAGTAGCATCGTGCTGGTAGCCGAAAGCGAAGTAACCGGCGGCGCTATGGGAATGGCAGAACGTGTCAAACAAAAATATCCGCAGTACGATGTCCGCGTAACGATTTTGGGACATTTGCAGCGCGGAGGTTCACCGACCGCTACCGACCGGATTCTCGCCAGTCGGATGGGCGCCGCAGCCATTGACGCCTTGATGGAAGACCAGCGCAACGTGATGATCGGTATTCAGAACGACCAGATCGTCTATGTGCCGTTCTCCAAAGCCATCAAAAACGATAAGCCCATCAATCGCGATCTGCTGAATACCCTGCGGATTCTGTCAATTTAGCCTGATTGCGCGGATGATGCAGCAGAATTTCGCTGCGCAGAAAATCGCGATCCAAATGCGTATAAATCTCGGTTGTGGTGATCTTTTCATGACCGAGCATGGCTTGAATTGCCCGCAGGTTGGCGCCTCCTTCCAAGAGGTGCGTGGCAAACGAATGTCGAAAAGTATGCGGACTGACATTTTTGCGAATACCAGCCATCGCCGCGTATTCTTTGACCAAATGAAAAATCATGATGCGCGACAATGACGTGCCGCGACGACTTAAAAACAAAATATCTTCAAATCCTTTTTTGACCGGCATCGCATTGCGCGTGAGCAAATAGAGCTTGATTTCTTTGATAGCAGTCTGTGAAATCGGCACCAATCGCTGTTTGCCGCCCTTGCCATCGACTTTGATAAAACCTTCGTCGGGATAATAATCCGCAAATCGCAAGCCAATCAGCTCGGAAACCCGCAAGCCGCAACTGTACAGCGTTTCTAAAATGGCTTTGTTGCGCTGCCCCTCCGGCAACGACAAATCTATCGCCGACAACATCGCGTTAATTTCGTCCAAAGTGAGAAAGACCGGCAGTTTCAGCCCGATTTTCGGCGATTGCAGCAATTCGGTGGGGTCGTGGTCGATACGCCGTTCCAATTCGAGAAATCGGTAAAAAGACTTGATCCCCGAAATGATTCTTGCCTGCGAGCGCGGATGAATGCCGAGTTCGTACAGCGTTACCAACATCTCCTGCAAATCTTCCAAAATAGCCTCCTGTGGCGTCTTGCCGATGCTTTGCAGATAAGACAGCAGTTTGTTTAAATCATCAAGATATGCCTCTACCGAGTTTTTCGACAGCGCTTTTTCCAACAACAGGAAAGTACGGTAATCTGCCTTCAAATCGTTGATAATTTTGCGATTATCGTTCATGATTGAAAATAATTATGTAATTTTGCGTTTCAAAGGTAATAAAATTATACGAATTTACACGGATGAAAATTCAAATTATTAACGGACCCAACCTGAATTTATTGGGAGTACGCGAGCCGGGTGTTTACGGCAACGCGTCTTTCGACGCTTGTATGACAGCTTTGCGCCGTCGTTTTCCTGATGTCGAATTGTCTTATTTTCAATCGAATATCGAAGGAGAAATTATCAACAAACTGCACGAAACCGGATTCTCGTTCGATGGAATAGTCTTGAATGCCGGCGCCTACACCCACACCTCAGTAGCGATTCACGACGCCATCAAAGCCATTACGACGCCGGTGGTCGAGGTGCATATTTCTAATGTGCATGCGCGGGAAGAATTTCGGCATACTTCGCTGATTTCCGGCGTTTGTCGGGGCGTCATTGCCGGTTTCGGTATGGATTCTTATCGCTTGGCGGTGGAGGCAATCAAAGGCTGAATTTATAAAAAAACCGGCTACGTATATAGTAGATTGAACCTTATAAACACAGAAACGTTAAAAAGGAGCGCATACAGCCGGTTTTTTTTGCTTGTATAAGTATATGATAGTATCAGTCGTTGATTGTCGGCGAAATGAATGAGTGTATAAGAAAACTGCTTGATTGTAAGACAATTAGCGGCGAAAAAATGCCACCGTAAGAAAACGGGCATTGCGAGAAAAAAATACAAAATGTCGGTTATGTATCTCATGAACCAAATCAGTTATATTATAAATTATTAAATTTTGCTGCAAAGGTAAGAATTATTTTTTGAATAACAAAGAAAAGCATCAAGATTTCAAATTTTTTTCTTACCTTTGTCCTGTTGCATACATTAACACATTAAAAATAATAAAAGACCATGAAAACGTACCAACAATTTATCAACGGTTCGTTCGTTGAATCCCATTCCAAAGAATGGATGGAAGTCGAAAACCCCTACACCGGAGAAATTCTCTCCCGTGCACCGAAAGGCGACGCCGACGATGCTTATGCGGCTTTGGAAGCGGCGAAAAAAGCACAAGCGGCTTGGGCTGCCACTACGGCGTCGTATCGCGCCGGTTATCTGAAAAAAATGGCGGATTTGATCCGCAGCCACCGGACGGAATTGGCAAAAACGCTGGCTTCGGAACAAGCCAAAATCATCGGTTTGGCGCAAGTCGAAATTGATTTCACCGCCGATTATTTCGATTATTATGCAGGCTGGGCAAGGATTTACGAAGGCGAAATCATCAACAGCGACCGCCCCAATGAAAACATTTTTCTGTTCCGCAAACCGATTGGCGTTGTGGTCGGCATTTGTCCTTGGAATTTCCCGTTTTTTGTGATGGCGCGAAAAGTGGCTCCGGCTTTGCTGACCGGCTGCACCATCGTCTTGAAACCGAGCAGCAATACGCCCAACACCACCTTTGAATTTGCACAGTTGGTCGCCCGTTTGGATCTGCCGAAAGGCGTGTTGAATTTTGTGTCGGGCAGCGGAAAAACTTTGGGTAATGCCTTGGTAAAAAGTCCGATAACCGATATGGTTACGCTCACCGGAAGTGTAGAAGCCGGACAGGAAATCATCCGCACCTCCGCCGAAAATGTAACCAAAGTGTCGTTGGAATTGGGCGGAAAAGCGCCTGCCATCGTCTTTGCCGACGCCGACATCGACCTTGCCGTGAAAGGCGTCCTCGATTCGCGTGTGATTTTTAGCGGACAAGTCTGCAACTGCGCCGAAAGGGCATACGTCCACGCAAGTATTTACGAAAAATTTGTCGAAAAATTGGCAGCCGCTATGAAATCCGTGAAATATGGCGATCCGTTCGATCCGCAAACAATTTACAGCTCGCAGATAGACCAAGCACAACAAACAAAGATCGACGAAATGGTCATTCGCGCCAAAGCAGCAGGCGCCACCGTCGTAACCGGCGGCAAAAAAGCCGATACAAAAACCGGCTATTTCTACGAACCCACCTTGCTGACCACTTGTCGCCAAGATATGGAAATCGTTCAAAAAGAAGTGTTTGGACCTGTACTGCCGGTATTGCCGTTCACGGAATACGACGAAGCGATTGCATTGGCAAACGACTGCGAATATGGCTTGACCTCATCGGTTTTCACCACCAATATCAATACGGTGATGCAGTCGATCAAAGACCTGAGTTTCGGCGAAACGTATGTCAATCGCGAACATTTTGAAGGCATGCAAGGCTTTCATGCCGGTTGGCGCAAATCGGGCATTGGAGGCGCCGACGGCAAACACGGTCTGATGGAATACTTACAAACGCAAGTTGCGTATGTTCAGTTCTGACGTCAAAAAATGACAATTTGAAATCCCGCCGAACAAGCGGGATTTTTTGTGCTTTCCAATAAAAAAGCTTACCTTTGCGGAAAAAATAAATTTATGTCATTACAATGTGGTATCGTCGGTCTCCCGAATGTGGGAAAATCGACCTTGTTTAATTGCTTGTCGAATGCAAAAGCGCAGGCAGCAAATTTTCCGTTTTGCACGATAGAGCCTAATGTGGGCATGATTACCGTTCCCGATGAACGGCTCAATCAGTTGGCAAAATTGGTGCATCCGCAAAAAATCGTGCCTACAACCGTCGAAATTGTCGATATTGCAGGCTTGGTCAAAGGTGCCAGTCAAGGCGAAGGGCTGGGTAATAAATTTTTGGCGAATATCCGCGAAACAGACGCGATTTTGCACGTTTTACGCTGTTTCGACGACGAAAATGTTACCCATGTCGATGGCTCGGTCAATCCGGTGCGCGACAAGGAAATCATCGACTACGAACTGCAACTGAAAGACCTCGAAACCATCGAATCACGTATCGGAAAAGTGCAAAAACAAGCACAAACCGGTGGCGACAAACAAGCCAAACTGCAATTAGACGTACTGCTGCAATTCAAAACAGCGCTCGAACAGGGCAAAGCTGCCCGCACCGTTCATCTCGCAACCAAAGACGAACAACGGGTTGCCAAAGAGCTGTTTTTGCTGACCAACAAACCGGTGCTGTATGTCTGCAATGTGGACGAAAACGCCGCCGTCTCGGGCAATGCCTATACCGAACAAGTCCGCCAAGCTATTCGGGAAGAAGACTCAGACATGCTGATCGTCGCCGCAAAAATCGAATCGGAAATCACCGAATTTGAGACTTACGAAGAACGCGAAATGTTCCTCAACGAGCTTGGATTGACCGAATCCGGCGTCAATCGCCTGATCAAATCAGCCTACAAACTGCTGAATCTCGAAACTTTTTTGACAGCCGGACCGCAGGAAGTCCGCGCCTGGACTTATCTCAAAGGCAGCAAAGCGCCCCAATGTGCCGGCGTAATTCATACCGATTTTGAAAAGGGATTTATTCGCGCCGAAGTCATCAAATACAATGATTACATCGCGCTCGGCTCCGAAATCGCTTGCAAAGAAGCCGGAAAAATAAATGTCGAAGGTAAAGATTATATTGTGCAAGACGGTGATATTATGCACTTTAGATTTAATGTGTAGAAAGAAATTATTTTTCGTATCTTTGTCGAGAAATATAAACTGCTATGGAAAATTCGGAAGTACAAAAAAACAAAATTCAGTTGTTTGAACAACAGCAAGTTCGCGCCGTGTGGGACGAAGAAAACGGCAAATGGTGGTTTTCGGTGGTCGATGTGGTGGGAATTTTGAGCGAAAG
>JAISUM010000141.1 GCA_031272095.1 Candidatus Symbiothrix sp.
GCAAAAGTGGTGTTGTAGAGATGACGCCAGCAAAAAATATTTGAGAAGGAAAAGTCGCAGTTGCGGAAAGGCGACTGTAAAAAAAATGCCTGCAAAATTTCTCTGTCTTCGATGCTTACTGGTTTGAACTGTATCATTATTAAACATTAGGATTGTTGACTAACAGATTGGTGCGTGTGTCGGGAAAGACGATAGCCGGTCGAAACTGTTTTGCCTCTTCAAAATCCATCAAAGCATAAGACATAATGATCACGACGTCGCCGGGGAGAAATTTGCGGGCAGCCGCGCCGTTCAGACATACAACTCCCGATCCGCGTTTGCCTGTAATCACATAAGTTTCAATGCGTTCTCCGTTATTATTATTGACGATATGCACTTTTTCGCCTGCGATCAGGTTGGCGGCATCCATTAAATCTTCGTCAATCGTAACACTGCCGATGTAATTCAGATTGGCTTCCGTTACCGACACACGGTGCAGTTTGGATTTGATAACTTGTATCAACATAATAGTTTTATTTGATTAATTTAAAGATTGTCTTTTTAGTGTAAAAAGCTGACTTTCAATGGCGTTCTGCGGGTTTGGCTGAACTCTTCCAGCGCTTTGAGCCATTCGGTTTCGGTTTTATATTTCCAACCGTTCCATACGCCGCCGAAATAATAAACAAAGGATTTCCCGATCTGATAATCGCTCAAAACGACAAACTGTTTGTTTGCATAAAAAGGCTCATTATCGGATTCCGGCACATACAGACCGAGATAGGTTTGTCCTTTGCGGACTCCCCGATTGGTCGTGATATTTTTGGTATATGCCAAAGTTTTGTTCGCTTTGTCAAAAACGGTATTGACGCTGTCGCGGTGCATAAATATTCCGGTCGCAATTTTGATGTAAGTGTCTATTCCTTCGTAAGTTACGCTGGCTCTATTCAGGATGCTTCCGGCGTCGGTGGTAATGGTCAGAACAGCTTTATAATAGACGTCTCCGACTTTGACAGTGTCGTAAGTCAGCATAAAACTTGAGCGCAAAGGACCGGTTTCTATGATATGATAATGGTCGAAAGTTTCGCCGATCCAGATTTTGTCGTAGGCATACAGCGCTTGACCGCCCGCGCCCAAAGTGTGTCCGACGTCGTAGCAGTCGAATCCGCCCAAACCGTTGTCTTCGTGATAGGGAAGTCCTTGTCGGTCGCCCGCATAGAGGCTGTCCATCACCGGCGTTTCGCGATATTTCATCCAAATATCGATGCCATTGCTCGGATTTTCAATTTGTTCCAGCGCCGGACCATACATCCGCCAAGCGGCAATATCGTTTTCCCACGCAAAATCATCGCGACGTTCGGGCACAAAACGCGCAGTGGTTTTCACTGTCGCTGCGGCGGGTTGTCCTTTTAAAAAGGTATAGACGGCTACAGATTTTGCCGCGACGTCTGCTTGAAAAATCAGACATTTTTTCCCTTTGATAATGGTTTTCTGATAGCTAATCTCTTTACCGTCAGAATTTTGCAATACATAACTATCCCGTCCGAAAACCGTGCGGAGCGGCGCTAATTCCACTTCTACAATTTCGCCTTTACGGTTAAAATCCAAAGTGTTTTCAACTTGTAGCGATAACGATTGGCAGAAACATTGCGATGCAAATAACGCCCCAAAAACGAACACTAAATTTGTCAGTTTCATAAGAATTATAATTTTTCGGCTGCAAAGGTACTAAATTATGGAATAATTCATGCGGAATATTCAAAAACTTTTCAGTTCTTTGCAGTTCTTTACAGCTTCATCCGTAGCGCCCGCACCCAAAATAAAAAAGCCCCTTCACAGGGGCTTTTTTATATGTTTTTAATAGGCATTATCATAAGGCAAAAAGATTGTTTAGGTTATCGTGTGCAAAGGTCTAACATTTTTTTCATTCTACCAAATAAAAAATTATGTTTTACAACATACTTTTTAAAAAAGTGCGAAATATTCTTCGGTTTTTAGCTTTTTTCACCTGGAAAATGCCAATTCTTTGCCTCGAAAGTCTTCATCGAACTTTCCGTTGTCGTAAACTAATTGCCCGTTGATAATGGTTTTTGCTACTTGATGCGAAAAAGTTGCGCCTTCCAAGGGCGACCATCCGCACTTGTAGAAAAGATTCTCTTTGCCAACCGTCCAAGTTTTGTTCGGATTGATCAAGACGATATCGGCGTAATAGCCTTCGCGCAGAAAGCCGCGATCTTTGATGCCGAAGAGTTCAGCAGGTGCATGCGCCATTTTTTCGACGATCAGCTTTTCCGTGAAGATGCCTTGTCGGCACAATTCCAGCATCGCGACCAAAGAATGTTGCACCATCGGAGCGCCGGACGCCGCCTGCAAACACGAGCCTTGCTTTTCGTCCCAAGTATGCGGCGCGTGGTCGGTGGCTATCACATCCAATTTGCCGTCGATGACTGCCTGTCGCAGGGCAGCGCGGTCGGCAGCAGTTTTCACCGCCGGATTCCACTTGATACGATTGCCAAGCTGCGCATAATCCGCATCGGAAAACCAGAGATGATGCACACAAACTTCGCCTGTGATACGCTTGTCTTTCAATGGTTTGGCTTCCAATAGCGACATTTCTTTTGAAGTCGATAAATGAAAGAGATGCAGTCGGCTGTTGTATTTTTTTGCCAAAGCAACCGCCAAACTCGACGAGGCGTAACAAGCCTCTGCACTACGAATTTTCGGATGAAACGAAACGTCTAAACGCTCGCCCGATTCGCGGAGATAGTGTTCACGGTTGGCGCGGATGATGGCTTCACTTTCGCAATGCGCAACGATGATTTGTCGGCACTCGGCAAAGATACGTTCCAAAGCCTGCGGCTGATCGACCAACATATTTCCGGTCGAGGCGCCCATAAACACCTTGACAGCGATGGCTCTTTGCGCATCGGGACGGAGCAATTCGTCGATGTTGTCGTTGGTTGCGCCGAGCATAAAAGAATAATTTGCCAATGAAGCTTGCGCTGCACGGGCAAATTTGTCATTCAAGGCGGCGACCGTAACGGTTTGCGGCTGCGTGTTCGGCATATCTATATACGAAGTAACGCCGCCCGCCACTGCCGCCCGCGATTCGCTGTGAATATCGCCTTTGTGCGTGAGACCGGGTTCACGAAAATGAACTTGGTCGTCGATGATTCCGGGAAAAACCAACAAGCCGTCGGCGTCTATGACTTGCGAACGGATACCGTCGATTTTCCGAGCAATGCGTTTGATACGTTCGCCTTCTATCAGAATATCCGCCGAATAGCGTTGTCCTTCATTGACGACCGTCGCATTTTTTATCAGCATGGTTTTTGCGGATATTTATGAAACAGGCTGTGCCATTTCAGCCAGATGACGCCGAAAAAGGCTTCGTTGAAGATGCCGCCGCTCATTTTGGATACGCCTTCTACCCGATTGACAAAAACGATCGGGATTTCTACCAATTGAAATCCGCATTTATACGCCGTGTATTTCATTTCGACTTGAAAAGCATAGCCTTTGAAACGAATCGCGTCCAAGTCGATGGTTTCCAAGACTTGACGGCGGTAACATTTGAAACCTGCCGTCGTGTCGTGGATCTTCATGCCCGAAATCCACTGCACATAAATAGATGCAAAATAAGACAACAGTACCCGCGAAATTGGCCAGTTGACGACATTGACGCCCGTAACATAGCGCGATCCGATTGCCACATCCGCTTTGCCGTCGGCGCAGACTTGATAGAGTCGCAACAGGTCGTCGGGATTGTGTGAAAAATCGGCGTCCATCTCAAAAACATAGTCGTAACGATGTTGCAAAACCCATTTGAAACCGGTGATATACGCCGTTCCCAAACCCAATTTTCCCGAACGCTCTATCAAAAACAGTCGGTCGGGAAACTCGGTTTGCAAAGTTTTTACAATTTGTCCGGTACCGTCGGGCGAGCCGTCGTCGATGATCAGCAAATCGAAAGCTTTTTCCAACGAAAACACACGGCGGATCATCTTTTCGATGTTTTCCTTCTCATTGTAGGTTGGAATAATTACAATACTGTCGTTCTCTGTACGCATACTATTCTGCTACGGGAGCCTCCATTGGCGTTTCAAAGGGCGGCGGCGTACTGACGTCGGGACTTGCTGTTTTTTCCAGCATTTCGTTAATACCCGAATCATCGACTGCGGCAGAGGGACGCGAGAAAATGGTCGCGATAACGCACAATGCCACCACAATACCGGCTAACCACCAAGTGGCTTTTTCCAAAAAATCGGTTGTTTTGCGCACGCCCATCACTTGATTTGATGAGGCAAATCCGGCAGCCAAACCGCCGCCTTTAGAATTTTGAACAACCACAATAAGTACCAAAAGAATGGCAACAATCACAATTAAAATTGTTAGGATGATGTACATAATTTTTATATTTTATTTTTTTGTATGAATAATCAATTTCTCCAAAAATCGAATTTGGTCTGCAAAGTAACGATTTTTTTTCGGATATAGCAAATTTAATTGCCTGATGATTTCTAATGCTTTGTCATATTTTCGCTGTTTGATGTATATTTTTGCCAATGTTTCCGACAGAAAACCGCCGGAATTTTTTTCTTCGATTTCAGATGCAATCAGCTCATTATCAGCATTTTCAACATTCCTGTTTAATCTGAATATTCCTGACTGTTCTTTGTCTTTTTGCAAAAAACGGTCGATAGCGTCCTGATATTTTAGCGGCTCAACATTTTTTTTCGGTTCGGCTGTTTCAAGGTCTAAATAGCCGGTACAGTCGGCGGCGTCGAACGGCACGCTCGCATTGTATTTTTTATCCGACAGAAAGGCGTCTATCAGCTCGAAAGCATCGGGCGCGGGGGAAGAAGGTGCGTGCAGCGGCGCTAACCATTCCGGCGGAAAATCTTCATATTCGATGGCAAAAAACAAGGTTTTCCGGTCGCTGAGGTAACAAGCTGTCTTACGCAACTCGGATTTAAAACGGCTGTCCTGTTCGTTTTTCAAGCCAATGGTATAGAGCAGTCGCGCCGTCTGAAAATACGGATATTCGGTCAGCACGGATTCCAAATCCGTCAGCGTTGCGACGCCTTCCGGCCGTCCGTTTTTCATCAAATCTATCAGTTCGTTTCTGTTCATTCCGTCTCTGTTTTTTACCAGTTTGCCACCGTTGCGTTGTATATTTGATCGACAATTTCTTCGGTCAGTTCGCGGATCAGGCTGTCCTGCACCTCGTCTAACGAGAGCGTGGCGTCGTATTCGCGGAAAGCCGAAAAACTTTGGTCAATGTCACTGTCTTTCTCTTTGTGATTGGTATATCTGACTCTGACCGTCAATGTCAGTTTGGTGCGGGACGAATAGGCGTCGCCTTTGACGGCTGTTCCCTGCACGTCGTAACCGGTGATTTCTCCTTCTATTTCGATGTCGCCGTTGTTGTTGATCGGCACCAAGCGCGTCTGTTCGATAAAACGACTGCGCAAAGCATTGTCAAACGACTGTGCCAAAGGCGGATAGACCAACGGCGCACGATTGGGAAACTCGCGAATCGTAATGGTCTTGACAATATTGTAATTCAATTTGCCCCCCTGAAACGAGTAGCTTACCGAGCAGGCTGTCAAGAGCAGGCAGAGGGCGCCGGTCATCATATATACCACCTTATTCCATCCCATATTCTTTGATTTTACGATAGAGCGTTCGTTCCGAAATCTGCAATTCCTGTGCGGCATTACGACGGTTATTATTGTTGCGTTTCAGTGCTTTGAGAATCATTTCGCGTTCTACTTCTTCAAGTGAGCGCGGACGATCGTCGGTTTCTTTTTCGTCCTGTGTTTCTTCGACATATTGCACGGTTTCTTCATGCGGAAGGTCGGCGACGATATCGTAATTGAGCGGTTCCTTCACTTCATATTTTTCTGCAAAATCGAAGGCGGGAGTCTTGGCTGCGGTTTTTGAATGGAGCAGTTCCGGCACCAACTTTTTCAGTTCATTGATGTCTTTTTTCATATCGAACAGCACTTTGTAGAGGATTTCCCGTTCATTGGCAAACGATTGCGGATCGCTGTCGGAGGGCTTAATAATGGCTGGCAGATGTTCCATATCCGGCGCCACCAAGTACGATTTGAGCTTGTTTGCCGAGATGTCGCGATCCTGTTCAAAGATCGACATACGCTCGGTGATATTTTTCAGTTCGCGGATATTACCTGTCCAACGATAGCGCAGCAGCACTTCTTTGGCATCGGGCGTCAGTTGCAGCGCCGGCATTCGGTATTTGTCGGCAAAATCAGAGGCAAACTTCCTGAACAGCAAGAAGATATCTTCGCGTCGGTCGCGCAAGGGCGGTATCGTGATCGGCACGGTATTGAGGCGATAGTAGAGATCTTCACGAAATTTTCCGTTGCGGATCGCGCGAAACAGCTCTACATTGGTCGCCGCCACTACGCGGACATTGGTTTTTTGCACTTTAGACGAGCCGACTTTGATAAATTCGCCGTTTTCCAACACACGCAGCAGACGCGCTTGGGTAGCGATGGGCAACTCCCCTACTTCATCCAAAAAGATAGTTCCTTTGTCGGCAACTTCAAAATAGCCTTTCCGGTCGGACAAAGCGCCTGTGAATGAGCCTTTTTCGTGTCCGAACAATTCGGAATCGATGGTACCTTCGGGGATAGCGCCGCAGTTCACCGCAATATAGGGTCCGTGCTTACGCGCACTGTTTTGATGTATGATTTGCGGAAAAACTTCTTTTCCTACGCCGCTTTCACCGGTGATCAGGACGGTTAAATCGGTGGGGGCAATCAACATAGCCTTTTCTATTTCTCGGAGCAAGAGCGGACTGTTGCCTATAATGCCGAAACGCTGTTTGATTTGTTGAATATCTACCTCTTTCATCTGATATTTGCAATGCTGATTATGTCTGAAAATACACCGGCAGCTGTTACGGAAGCGCCTGCGCCGTAGCCTTTGATGATCATCGGGTATTCGTTATAACGTTCGGTGGTGATCATTATAATATTGTTGCTGCCTTCCAATTCGTAGAACGGATGGGTGCGATCGACTGCCCGCAAGCCTACCGAACAGCGTCCGTTGTCCATTTCGGCGACAAAGCGATATTTTTTTCCTTCTGATTCCAATTGTCGGCGGCGGGTTTCAAATTCGGCGTCCAATTCGGGGATGGTCTTCCAGAAATTGTCTATTGAACCTTCAAAATATTGTTCCGGAATAAACAGCTGTTTGACAACGTCGTCCTGATTGATGGCATAACCGGCTTCTCGCGACAGGATCACCAATTTGCGAATGACATCCACGCCACTCAAATCAATACGCGGGTCGGGTTCGGAAAATCCGGCTTCTTTCGCCATACGGATTGCCCGACTGAAACAAATATCCTGACTGATGGTATTGAAAATAAAATTCAACGTCCCCGACAAGACGGCTTGCAGTTTCAAAATCTTGTCGCCACTGTTGATCAGCGCATTCATCGTATTAATGATCGGCAAACCGGCGCCCACATTGGTTTCAAACAGATATTTACCGCCGGTAACACGAGCTATTTCTTTCAAATGCAGGTAGTTATCGTAATCCGACGAAGCGGCTATTTTGTTTGCCGATACGACCGACACGTTGCGCGAAAGCAATTTGCCGTACAGTCCGGCAATTTCGGCACTTGCCGTACAATCTACAAACACCGAATTAAAGATATTCATTTTTAGAATTTCTTCGCTCAACAGATTGGGCGAACTGGCAACGCCTCGCTCTTTCAATTCCTGTATGCAGGTTTCGGGATTCAGTCCGTCGCGAGTCAATAGCAGTTTTTTGGAATTGGCGACGCCTACGACCGTCAGTTTCAATCGGAACTGTTCCATCAGTGTTTTTTGCTGACGGCTGATTTGTTCCAACAAGCGACTGCCGACCGTTCCGATGCCGATAATAAACAGATTAAGGACTTGATATTCTGACAGGAAAAACGAGTCGTGAATCGAGTTCAAGGCTTTGCGCAAGTATTCTTTTTGAATGACAAATGAGATATTGGTTTCGCTGGCGCCTTGTGCGCAGGCAATCACACTGATACCGCTACGCCCCAGTGTGCCGAACAGTTTTCCTGCGATGCCGGGAGTGCGTTTCATATTTTCGCCGACGACGGCAACGGTCGCCAGCTCTTTTTCAGCGACGATGGTGTTGATTTCACCCTGATTGATTTCGATCTGAAACTCCTTGTTGAGGACTTCTACCGACAGATCGGCGTCTGCATTTTTGACGGCAAATGAGGTTGTGTTTTCCGATGAGGCTTGCGACACCATAAACACACTGATGCCCGCTGCCGACAACGCCTTGAAAATCCGGTAATTGATCCCTATCACGCCGACCATTCCTAAGCCCTGCAAAGTAATGAGGCTGGTGTCGTCGATAGACGAAATACCCTGAATGGCAGACGTATGGGGCGTGCGTTTGGTGCGCGAAATATATGTCCCCGTCGCTTGCGGATTGAAAGTATTTTTGATCAAAATAGGTATGTTGGAATGAAAAGCCGGAAAAATCGTCGGCGGATACAAGACTTTCGCGCCGAAATTGCTTAATTCCATCGCTTCTACATAGCTGAGTTCTTCTATAACATAGGCGCTGCTGATGACTTTCGGGTCGGCGGTCATAAAACCATCGACGTCTGTCCATATTTCTAATCTGTCGGCGTGCAAAGCGGCGGCAAAAATGGAGGCGGTGTAGTCGGATCCGCCCCGTCCCAAGTTGGTGATTTCGTCGGTTTTTTTGTCGGCGGCAATAAAGCCGGGTACAACCGTAACGCCTTCTATGGCGCCCAGTTCGCCAATCAGCCGATTGGTCAATTTGAAATCGACAATATGTTTGTTGAATTGTTTTTCTGTTTTGATGAACTGCCGCACGTCGATTGCCCGCGAACCTTCCAGCATCCTTGCCACAATCAACGAACTCAACCGCTCGCCGTAACTGACGATCACGTCCGACGTTTTTTGCGACAGATCGCGAATCAGGAAAACACCCCGCAGGATGTTTTGCAATTCTTCTAACAGCTGGTCAATCGTTTTCAAGACAGCGGTTTGCCGGTAGGCGTCGGGCAAAACTTCCTGCACCATCATGTAGTGGCGTTGCTTTAAGCTGTTAAATTCTTTGTCGTAAGCGGCATTGCCTTGCACGGCTAATTTTGCCGCCCGCAACAATTGGTCGGTTACGCCGCCTAAGGCAGAGACTACCACGACGACCGGTTCTTCGACGGCTTCGACGATGGCTTTGACTTTCAATATACTTTCTACGGAACCTACTGACGTCCCGCCAAATTTCATTACTTTCATGCTTGTCCGATAGGTCCTACGAGGGGTGGCGGATTGTATCCAACCTGTTGTAATTTGATTTCTCCGAATTGTGATTCGTACCTTTTAATATTATCTGCCAATGCGTGCATCAATCGTTTGGCGTGTTCGGGCGTGAGTACTATGCGCGATTTGACCTTTGCTTTGGGCGAGCCGGGCAATAAACTTACAAAATCCACTACAAATTCGGACGCCGAATGGGCGATGATTGCCAAATTAGAGTATTGACCTTGAGCAACCTCATCCGTCAATTCAATCTGAATGTTGTTTTGAGCTTGTTTTTCCATTTTTTTCTGTATATTCTGACAATTTGTCTGATTTGAGTGGCAAAAGTACTGATAAAAATCCAGATTTTGATATTTTCGGACAATAATCTTTGCCTTATTCAATGAAATTTTAAAATAATTGCGTACTTTTGCGGCGAAATAACGGATAAAACAATGAAAAATACGCTTATTTTATGTTATCAGATCCTGATCTGGTTACCGCTTATGGTGATATCGACGCTTATAACGGCGCTTTCCTGTACGACAGGTTGTTTGTTGGGCGGCGAAAAAATATTCAGCTATTACCCGGGAAAAATCTGGTCGCAATTGTTCTGTGTTTTCACTTTCAGTCCGGTCAGAGTGTTGGGCAGGGAAAAATTGAAAAAAAATCAATCTTATGTTTTTGTAGCCAATCATCAGGGAGCTTACGATATTTTCCTGATATACGGCTATTTGGGCGTTCCTATCAAATGGATTATGAAACAAAGTCTGCGCAAGATTCCGTTTGTCGGGCTTGCCTGCGAAAAGGCAGGATTTATTTTTGTGGACAATTCGTCGCCCGTAGCGGCTGCACGCACCATCAAGGAAGCAGAAAATCGCTTGAGCAACGGCGCCTCTATTGCCATTTTTCCCGAAGGATCGCGCACGCATACCGGCAAACTGAACAAATTCAAGAAAGGCGCTTACCAAATGGCTTTGGATATGCACTTGCCCATTGTGCCGGTTACGATCAACGGCTCTTATGAAGTGATGCGCACCGGTTCTTATGCGATTCACCCGCACCGGATGGAGATGATTATTCATGATCCTATACCGACCGCTCACCTGCCTGTCGGCGATCTGCGTGAAGCAGCGCAATCCATTCGTTTATTGGCGGATAGCTCGCGGGCGACTATCGAGGCGAGCTTGTGGGAATGTTATCGTTGAAAATCCTTATTTTTTCTTCTGCACGCTCCATCCGTATTTGCCGATATATTCGCCCAAACCGTAATATTTTCCGTGTGAATAAGCCAGCAGATGCGCTTTTTCGACTTCAAACGCACCTGTAACGGGGTTGATAAACTGATCGTCCGCCAACACATTGACCACTTCGGCGATAAACATATCGTGTGTTCCGAGCGGGATAATTTCTCTGACGCGACATTCGATCGCAAGCGGCGATTCTTCGATATAAGGCGCTTTCACCACATGCGATTTGCCCGGCGTGAGATGCATTTCTTCAAATTTATTGTAGTCGCGACCGGAGCGCACGCCGCACCAGTCGGTTTGCCGCGCCAGTGATTCGGTAGTTAGGTTGATGACAAATTCCATCGTTCGTTTGAGAATGGCATGCGAATGTCGTTCGGGACGAACAGAAATATAACACATAGCGGGGTCGGAACAGATCGTGCCGGTCCAAGCAACGGTTAAAATATTGTATTCGCTTTCGTCGGCGCCCACCGAGACCATCACAGCAGGAAGCGGATAGAGGACGGTGCCGGGTTTCCAATCTTGTTTCATAACAGTATAATATCTTCTTTTTTAATTTTTATTTCGCAATAATGACACTTGAGCGTAACATTCTCTTTGTCAATCACGCTAAAATGCGTCGGCATCGGCTCGTTGTTGGTGATACATTTCGGATTGTTGCACTTGACCAAACCGGTTACGGAATCGGGCAACGAGACCTGTTTTTTTTCCGCCACTTCGTAATCGCGGATAATGTTCAGCTTCACGGACGGCGCTATCAAAGACAAGCGGTTGATTTCGTCTTCTTCAAAAAACTTGTTCGAGATTTTCACGATGCCTTTTTTGCCCATTTTTTTGCTGTCTAAACTGTAACCGATCGTAACCGGCGTTTTCAGATGTTCGATGCCCAATATAGAGACCACTTTGAAGACCTGTTCGGAGGGAATATGGTCGATGACCGTGCCGTTTTCGAGTGCAGCGACTTGGAGTTCTTTTTTCATATTGTTATTTTAAATTCAATGCGTTACATATAATTGCCTGACGGGCATAGACGCCATTGCGGGCTTGTTCAAAATAATACGATTTGGGATTGTCGTCCACATCTTGCGCTATCTCATTGACGCGCGGCAGCGGATGCAGGATACGCAGATTGTCGCGGCTGCCTTTCAGCATCGCATTGGTCAGCACATAGATGTTTTTGACTTTTTCGTATTCGACGAGATCGGTGAAACGTTCCCGTTGCACGCGAGTCATATACAGGATGTCGGACTGATTGATGACTTCGGGCGAAAAATCGGTATATTCGTAATAACGGATGTTGTTGATGTCCATAAACTGCCGGTAAATATCGGGCAAATGCAATTCTTCGGGCGCCACAAAGCGAAAAATCGGATTGAAATGCGACATGCCGGTCAGCAGAGAATGAACGGTGCGTCCGTATTTCAAATCACCCACCATCGTGATCGTCAGATCGGTCAGCCGCCCCTGCGTCTTGTAGATAGAATACAGATCGAGCAAGGTCTGCGAAGGATGCTGATTAGCGCCGTCGCCGGCATTGATGATCGGCACATCGGTGATTTCCGATGCATAACGGGCGGCGCCTTCCAAATAGTGCCGCATAATAATCAGATCGGCATAGTTGCTGACCATTTTGATGGTGTCTTTCAAGGTTTCTCCTTTGGAAGAACTGGTCGTCGCGGCGTCGCTGAAACCGATCACTCGCCCTCCTAAACGATTGACAGCCGTTTCAAAACTGAGCCTCGTCCGCGTAGAAGGTTCAAAAAACAATGTGGCGCACACTTTTCCTTCCAACACTTTCTGATTGGGATACTGCTCAAAATACTCGGCTCGCCGCACCAAGTGCAGAATCTCTTCTTTGGAATAATCGGCAATCGAAACAAAACTTCTATTCATTGTTTTTATGTATTAAAACAGAGGCAAAGGTAATAAAAATATTTCCAATAAACTCAATATTCCAAAAACTTTGACTAATTTTGTCGGCAATACGAAACAAAGTAATGAAAGAATCAACTAAAAAATTAAGTTACGAAGATATTCAAGCCAATATTCGGCTGAAAAAATTTATGCCGATCTATCTTTTTCATGGCGACGAGAGTTACTATATCGACCAACTGACCAATCGTTTGGCAGAATCGGTAGTCGAAGAATCGGATCGCGACTTCAATCAAACCGTGCTGTACGGATTGGAAACCAACGCGGCAGACATCATCAACGCTTGCCGTCGCTATCCGATGGGCGCCCCGCGACAGTTGGTGATCGTCAAAGAGATGCAAAATATGAAAAAAGAGGCGCTCGACGACTTGCTGCACTATGTTGAGCGCCCGATGCCGTCCACCGTTTTGGTCTTAAACTATAAGCACGAAAAAATAGACGGGCGAAAAAAAATCGTATCCGAAATCGAGAAAAAAGGCATTGTCTTTGAATCTAAAAAGCTGTACGACAACCAAGTAGCGAAAAGTTTTATCATCCCCTATCTGCGCGACAAACAAATTACTATCGAAGACACAGCGGCGCAACTGCTTGCCGATTCGCTGGGGACAGATTTGAGCAAAATCGCCCACGAATTAGACAAATTGACCATCGTCCTGCCCGATAATGCCCGACGGATCACCACCTCATTAGTCGAAAAAAATATCGGCATCAGCAAAGATTTCAATAATTTTGAGCTGCAACGCGCCATTGCCGTCGGCGACAAAGTGAAAGCGCAACGCATTGTCCATTATTTTGAACAGAATCAGAAAGCCAATCCCTACGTCCTGACGCTCACCGTCCTGTTTTCGTTTTTCACCAACCTGATGGTTTATCACTATTCCAAAGACAAATCGCAAGCCGCCATAATGAAAATTTTCAATGTGTACAATCCCTACGACCCGCGTCTGAAAGATTACGAGACGGCTATTCAGCGATACAATGCCACGAAAAGCATGCGCAACATCGGTCTGATTCGCGAATACGACGCCAAAGGCAAAGGCTTCTGCAATTCGACGACCACCACTCCGACCGGCAAACTGCTGATCGAATTGTTGTATAAATTGATGCACTGAAAATTATTTTGTTAAAGAACACCATCTTCGGCGCATCGGCTCAGGGAATCAGTTACGACTACGACGCGGCAGGCAATCGCATTGCGCGGCGAGTCATAGTGTTAAATGCTGCTCCGGCGCCCCGTTCCGACCGACAGACTGCCGAAACGGACACGCTGACGGCGCTCACCGACAAAATCGGCAAACAGGACGTCAAAATCTATCCCAACCCGACGCAGGGCTTTTTGGCAGTGGAATTTGTCAATTTTTCCGACGAATTGCAGGCGGAAATCAGTATCAGTAGTTTGTCGGGGACTTTGGTAGTAGGCGCAAAGACGGCGAAGAACTACCAAACTTTTGATCTCTCCGCCCAACCTGCAGGCGTCTATCTTTTGAGAGTTCGCATCGACAGCGAAACAGCGACTTGGAAAATTAATTTACGCAAAACACGAATAATTTTACGAACAATTTCACGGGAAAAAGCAGCAAAGACGTGTTTTATAAATTCGTTTTGACCGTCCCGATGCAAGTCGTGATCCGGCATTGCGGCTCGGCAATAGATACCTATATGAGCCTCTTGAACAGCGCGG